>JAAZKL010000069.1 GCA_012799845.1 Clostridiaceae bacterium | reverse complement strand
GAACTGACAGAGAGTAAGGGCTCGATGTACTCGGTTATATTCAATGAGCTTCTGTGTGCCGGGCTCTATTAACTATATGTGTTATATCGCAAGAGAGCTAATATGATTTTTTCATTTGATGTATCGTAATGCAACCAGGTATCGTTTCGATCTCATCCTGTTTAATTAGGTAATAAAGTAAGTTGTTGCAGAATAAATTCTAAAACCATAACTATCTTTTGGAACAAATCAATAACGAGTGAATTTTTCTTATTTTGAAAAACCCGGATCTATTATAGCCAATTCTCAGGTCGAGATGAGAGTCGTATGCAGGATAGCGCTTATTCTGTTATCACTATCTTTGTACAGCCTGATCAGATGAACTTCATCGGACCGTAATCCTGTGTAGGCATATTAAAGAATACATAGGATTTGCTCTATCTATAGATAGACTTGTTTATCAAAGGAAAAGAAATGTCCCACTGTTGAAGTTACAGTACTTAAATAGTAAAATAAACAATATAATTTAGGGACGGCTATTTTGAGTACAGGTGGTTGGTTTTTAATGGGTGACAAGATCAGAGTTGCTGTGGTTTTCGGGGGACAGTCCTCAGAACATGAGGTATCGAGATTTTCTGCTGAGTCTGTTATCAGAAATATAAATGCTGATAAGTATGAAGTTGCTATGATCGGCATTACGAAGGATGGTAAATGGCTTCCATATGACGGGCCTGTTGAGCTTATAGGGACCGGGGAGTGGCAGGCTCTGGCTGAATCACGTGTTGAGCACCCGCAAGCGCTGCTGACTGCAGGTGCGGCGATTGCCGAGGCAGAAAAGGACAATAAGAAAATTGATGTGGTTTTTCCCGTGCTTCATGGGTGCAATGGCGAGGATGGCACGATCCAGGGATTGCTGGAGCTTACCGGGATACCATATGTGGGCTGCGGTGTATTAAGTTCATCGCTGGGGATGGACAAGGCCTATGCCAAGATAATTTTTGAAAAGGCAGGTTTGCCCCAGGGCAAATACCTGGTCTGCAACCGCAAGCAAATCAGTAAGGATTTTGAAAAGATATCTGATGATGTAGATCGAGTTCTGTCGTATCCTTGTTTTGTTAAGCCTTCGAATGCTGGTTCATCTGTTGGTGTAAGCAAGGTTCGCCATACTGGTGAGCTGCGTGCAGCATTGGAGTTGGCTGCAAAATACGACAGGCGCATCTTGATAGAGGAATTCATTGACGGTCGGGAAATAGAATGTGCCGTACTTGGAAATGACGACCCTGTTGCATCGACTGTTGGAGAAGTGATACCATGTAATGAGTTTTATGATTACGAAGCTAAGTATATGAGCGGGGACAGTTCTCAAATTATCATACCCGCAGAACTGCCTGCTGAAGTAATAGGAAGGATCAGGGAATATTCTGTAAGGGCTTTTAAGGCGTTGGATTGCTCTGGATTGGCAAGAGTCGACTTTTTCGTGCGCAAAGACAATTATGAAGTCTACATTAACGAGATAAATACCATGCCTGGGTTCACGAGCATCAGCATGTATTCGAAATTGTGGGCTGCTTCAGGCCTGCCTTATGGAAAATTGGTGGAAAGATTGATCGAGCTGGCATTGGAGCGTTATGAAGATAACAGGAGAGAAATAGAATACTGGTGATCATTGTTTACTGGCACTGCATTTGGGGGAAATATCAATATGGACAACAGACCAATAGGAATTTTTGACTCAGGTCTCGGAGGCCTTACAGTTTTTAAGGAAATCGCCGATCAACTGCCTCATGAGAGCCTTGTTTATTTCGGTGACAGCGGACGTGCTCCATATGGGGTAAAGGCCAGGGAGACTGTAATTAAGTATACACTCCAGAATATCCGTTTCTTATTGACGCATGATATAAAGATGATCGTGATTGCATGCAATACGATGAGCGCCCATGGTTATGAGTTTGTCAGAAAGAATCATGACATGCCTATAATCGAGGTTATAGGAGCGGGCGCAGCCGCTGCAGTTGCAGAAACCAGGAACAGAAAGGTTGGAATAATCGGCACTCCCTTAACTATTAACAGCTGTGTATATCAAAAAGTTATAAACAAACTTGATTGCGGCATCGAAACATATCAGAAGGCCTGTCCCCTATTTGTTCCGCTTGTCGAAGAGGGACAGGAATGGTGGGAGAACGATATAACTTACAGCATTGCAAATAAGTACTTAACTCCACTGAAGCAAACCGGTGTTGATACGCTTGTTCTTGGCTGTACGCATTATCCGCTGCTTAAAAACACGATCTCGAAGGTCATGGGGGAAGGCGTAACACTGGTCAGTTCAGCTTTTGAAGTGGCCAGGGTTGTAAAAAGAACCATTTTGGATAATAATATGCAGCGGGACCCTCGGCTTAAGCCGACATATCATTACTATACAAGTGACAGTGTTGAGAAGTTTGAACCTCTGTGCAGTGCGATACTTGGCAAAACTGTCAATTCGGCAAAGAAGGTGGATATCGAGGAATACTGACAACAAAGCTATTGTTTAGTCTGCTGTTTTAGATGTTGCTTTGAATGAGGAACTGATATGGGGTTATCACAGGGGAGGTGCGTGTTTGTATGGATAAGAATGTGATAATATCAGTAAAAGGCACGCAGTCCACCAATGATCAGGCGAACACTATCATGGAATTTGTCACAGAGGGGAAATATTACAAAAGGGACGAAGCGTATTTTATTACCTATGATGAAAGTGAAGTTACCGGCATGAGCGGAACCACGACCACGCTGATGGTAGTGGACGGGATTGTGACACTGGTCAGGGCGGGATCGATAAATTCACAGTTTGTTTTTCAACAGGGCCAAAAGCACATTTCCTACTACGATACTGAATTTGGCGCTTTTACCGTTGGAGTTACCGCCAATGAAGTTGATGTAAAGATAGATGACAATGGCGGAGAGATCCGCATTGGTTACCAATTGGAAATAGACAACAATGAAACAGGCGAAAATGATTTCTGGATGTCAATCAGGGAGGTTGGGCAACTAAATGACGAACATAATAGAGAACATTAGGGAGCAGATCAGGCGTGTCGTTGGGAAGGCTATGGCCGCAGCGGTTGGAAAAGGGCTTATGCCTGATGTATCCATCAATGAGATAATCGTGGAAACGCCTAAAGAGGAGGAACATGGCGATTTTTCCACGAATATCGCAATGTTGCTGGCAAAAAAAGCCAAAAAGGCACCCGTGCAGATTGCTTCTATTTTGATCGAAAATATGGATTTCACGGGTACATATATTAAGCGGGCTGAATGTGCGGGACCGGGGTTTATCAATTTCTTTCTTGAAACATCCTGGCTGTACGATACGCTGAAAATCATCGACCGCGAACGTGAGGATTACGGCAGGATCAACATCGGTCAGGGCAAAAAAGTTGTGGTTGAGTTTGTCAGCGCGAACCCGACCGGGCCTTTGCACATGGGAAATGCCAGGGGCGGAGCGCTGGGCGATTGTATAGCCAGCGTGCTTCAGGCAGCAGGCTACGATGTTACACGGGAATATTATGTTAATGATGCTGGTAACCAGATAGAAAAGTTCGGGATTTCGCTGGAAGCCAGGTATATACAACTGCTGAAGGGTGAAGATGCGGTAGAGTTCCCCGAGGACGGGTACCAGGGTGAAGATATTATCGATCACATGAGGGATTATATCGAGCAGTATGGGGACAAGCTTCTGGATGCGGACCCGGAGGAGAGGCGCAGGGAACTCGTCAATTACGCTCTCCCGATAAACCTGGAACGAATAAAAAAAGGTCTTGAGGCTTACGGGGTCTTTCATGATGTCTGGTTTTCGGAACAGTCCCTTTATGACAGCGGCGAATTTGAAGAAACCATCAATCACCTGAAAAGCAAAGGCCTTCTGTATGAGAAGGATGATGCACAGTGGTTCAGGGCGACGGATTTCGGCGCTGAAAAGGATGTAGTGATTATCAGGAGCAATGGACTGCCGACGTACTTTGCGTCTGACATAGCTTACCACAGGAACAAATTCATTAAGCGCGGTTTTGACCGGGTAATCAATCTGCTCGGAGCAGATCATCACGGGCATGTTGCCAGGATGAAGGCTGCTGTCGAAGCAATAGGCATAGACCCGGACAGGCTGGATATAGTAATATTCCAGTTGGTCAGACTTTTCAAAAACGGTGAAATCGCCAGAATGTCAAAAAGGACAGGCCGGGCCATATCACTTGATGATCTCCTTGAAGAAGTGGGAAGAGATGCGGCAAGGTTCATTTTCAACACAAAAGCTTCAGGGAGCCACCTGGATTTTGATCTTGATCTGGCAGTCAAGCAGTCGAATGAAAACCCGGTTTATTATGTGCAATATGCACATGCCAGGATCTGCAGCATGCTGAGGCTGCTGGAAAGCGAGGGCATAAGCGTGCCTGTTGCTGACGAGGTGGATCTCACACTGCTTGCCGCGCCTGAGGAAATAAACCTGATGAAAAAGCTTGCCGAATATCCTGATGAAATAAGAATAGCGACGCAGACATTGGAGCCCAGCCGCCTGACAAGGTATGTCACCGACGTGGCCTCACTCTTCCACAGCTTTTACACTGAATGCAGGGTAAAAGGCGAAGAAGAAAACCTCATGAAAGCCCGGCTCTTATTGGTATCAGCGACCAAGACCGTAATCAAAAATGTACTTGGCATACTGAGCATAAATGCACCTGAGCGTATGTAGGCTTGGGGACACTTCTCAAGAACTTGGTTCGGGGGACGGTTCTTAATTTTGAACCGTCCATTTGCTTGGGGGACAGTTCTCAATTATCGAAATGCATCTGCCCTGTAACATAAATTTAATCGATGCTATCCGGCAAAAAACTAAAACTCAAGCCCTATAAGCCGATATATATAACAGGTTATGTGTCTTATATCGAATTTTTTATTGCTGGCAATAACTTGAAAGGGTGCTTGGCTTGCGGATAACTCAAAAGCTTTATAAAAATCTCAGATATGGCGCTATATTAGTTTTTTTGGCGATAATTGCAGAAGTGTCCCTCCCCCTGAAGTCCGTCACTGCAGACATACAAAGGACGATGTACTTCGGAGACGAGAGGGCCAATGCTGTTATACAGTATCTTGCATTCAGTGATGTGAGCGCGGGCAACTGGGCAAGCGAAGCCATATATGAAACGGGCGCGCTCGGTTTTTTAACCGGTTTCAAGGATGCAAGCGGTAGATTTGGCAGAACTGTCCCCCTGACGAAGGAGGAAGCGCTGGCGGTGGCGTACCGGGCAGCGGGGCGCGGAGCAGAAGCGCAGCAACTGGGTACGGCCGTTAACAATACCAGGATTCAGGCAAACAGGAAGACTGACCCCCTGGAGGTTTGGTACGACGGTTTTTTGCAGTTGGCTGCGAATGAAGGCCTGATATCATTCAATGACCTGGCGGATGCCTTCAACACGGATCAGGTGTCTTTGCCGGAGGACAGCTTCAGAAGGAAGAGTCCCGCACAGCGGCAGGAAATGATTTACTGGCTTTCGCTTGTGCTGAATATCGAGCCTGCAGTGCAACTTCAGGAAGTGCTAAACTACACCGACTGGCGCAGTGTCGATCCTGAAAAGCTTCCATATGTCGAGGCATTGCTGAGGCAAGGCGTTATTTCCGGCAGCAACGGCCGCATCAATCCCCGTCAGCCTGTCACAAGGGAGCAGTGCGCCCAGATCGTTAAAAATGCCGGAGATTCTATTCTCCAGGCGACTGGACATACCAGAATATCAGGCATTATTGAAGAAATGTCCCCCACCAGTGACTATGCCGGAGGGACCTCTTCGTCCGGTTGGAATATCTACGTTGCGAATGCAGACGGCAGTCACGCCCTGATTCAGACGACAGCGCAATCTGCTCCATCTTCCGGCGGGAGGGATGAGAACGCGGGAACGGTGTTGCCAGGACAGGAAAAGGAACTGGTCGTTTATAAAAATGGGTCCATCGGCAACAGCAGCTTGCTGCAGAAGGGTGACAGGATCCGGTACATATCGGACAGCATCAACAGAATCAAATTTGTACAAGTCTTGTCAAATGTCAATGACGTAAGATACATAGCCGCCAATATACAAAGCATTGACCAGCCCAATAGGCTTGTCGATGTGATACAGCTATTTGAAACCGATTACCCGGATCTTGAGGATATTGCTGAAAATGACGATTTTTCCTGGTCCCAGGCTACCAAGGCGACCTACAGGGTCTCGCCCCAGGCCAGGATCACCATAAATGGAGCAAAATCGGACCTGTCCGGACTGACCACCGATGCAACTGTTATTCTTACCATAGACGGCAATAATCTTGTCAGGGAGATCCAGGGCGTTGACATAGGAATAAATACGGAGGCCAGAAGAATCGTAAGAGGAATTGTCGAAGAGAATAATCCCAATCTCGGTTACATTACTTTGTACAACGAAGACGGTTCCGGGACCGGAAGCAATCCATTGACACTCAGGACCTACAACTATGTGGACCAGAGCAATATCGAAGTATTCAGGAACCATGAGCCCGCAGACATCGACAGCATCCAGGCCGGTGATACTGCGTATCTGCGCCTTGACAGTGACGGTTACATCGTTTCTGTAAGTGCTGTTGACAATTATACGGTGCGATACGCGAAAATCATATCCAAACTGCCTGCTCAAATAATAGTTGAGTATGACGACAGGACGCAACAAATTCTTGATGTGAATAATAATATTATCGTGATAAAAGAAAAATATCTCGCGGGCTTTGCGGCATTGAGGGACGGCGACCGAGTGAGGCTGCTCCTGAATGAGACTGCGCGCTCTACTGAGCTTAAGGAGATTACGATCGAAGGTGATGAGTATTACATCAGTAATATCTATAAAGGAACAATCTCAAAAATAGACAGAATATCAGACAAAATCACGGTCATGGGCATGCAGGTCTTCAGGAAAGGGAGATGGGAGCTCGTCGACAGAAAAGGCGTTTCGTCTATTCCCATGGCTGATAGTTACAGGATCTATCTGAAGGACACTCCGGTCGGCATAGATGAAGCAGACAGGCTACTGCGCCAAAATGATGCATATATTGCTGTCGAGAAAACCTATGGCGGGGTTGAAAAGGTAGTTGCTGTGACATACATAAGCAGAGATGACAAGGAAGTTTCCGCGGTCTCGGATTCGATCAGCGAGTTCATGCCGGGCACATCGAGCTTCAGGATAACCGGCGAAGATAATAGGATCGGTTATTCTGACGGCAGCATTGTTGTAAAATACGGAAGACTGGTTACGAGCAATAGTCTGAACTACAACGACAAAGTTTATATGGCATACAATAGGGACTATGCAACCGGTAATTATTACGCATCCGTTGTCAACGTAGAAGAGCCACCCCGGGACACGCTCATGGTTTACCGCGGAAGGATCAGAGATATCAACCAGAGCAGGGATTTCACCATCGAATCCTTCTCACAGTTGCAGGGACTTGACTGGGATTATTACAATACGCCGAAAACCTTCAACTTAACACTCAATACTAGAGTCCTGACGGAAGATGGCGTTCTGAACGTCCGGGATTTTGTCGGGTATGGCGAAGAGAGTTATTTAAACGACATAGTTTACGTGGTAGCTGACGGGATCGACGCGGTTCTTGTCAGCACTGCACCGTATGGAACGGCAAATGTGAGGGGGACAGTTTTCGCTTCGGACAACGGCTCGATCAGCATACGAAGAGCCAGCGCATACAATCCTTCCGCCTACAAGTGGGAGAATATCGGAGATACGACAGTTAACATCCTGAACAATACAATCGTGATAGAAAACGGCGTCCTGATCGATCCTTCGTCCATCAGGAGAGGCGATGATGTGAGGATCATCAAGCGGGACAGGACCACAGGCGGAGATGCCTACATTATCATAATGGAATGATTTGAACCGGAGGTCTCATTTATGAAGAAAAAAGTTACGGCGTTGCTGCTTATTATAGTTCTGACTTTCCTTATGTGCAGCCACGCGTTTGCACGGGAAGGCGTCTGCGGATATGAAGGAGGCATTTCATCGGGAGAGGTGCCTGACAATACAACGTTCGACTATAAGGAGGTTTCGTTCATCAGCGGCAAACCGGTCGTATTTGAGGGGACACTTCTCATAAAAAAGAGCCAGCGGCAGGACAAGCTCACAACCACGTATACCTATAACCTGCGTAATGGCGAAAACACACTCACGCGTGTGCTCACTTTTACAACCGAGTCGGAGAAATGGGAAAACGGCCAGATCACAGAGTCCGTCAGCCTCACTTCCGCACGTGAGATTGTCAACATAAATGGTGTCACATATAGTATACCAAACCGCAACTCTTACCAGTTTACCCGTTCCAACCTGATCGATTCCAGGCCGGCGGTCAATTACCATGCCGGAAGCATGTGGAGCAGGAAGGTGTACCAGGTGGGGGCGGCCAATGACGGTAATACGGTCACCGTCGAATGCACAGGAACTTTTTATGGCTATGACCAGTATTGGGGCAATGCTGAGAGCCTGCTTCTTGACTATGTTATCAGCGGTGAGAGGAACACCGGCGACGGCGTCGATATCTGGGGCGGAACAGCCACGATAGCTATTTCTTCAACATCGACAGAGCAACTGGAGTATTTTGAAAACAAGCCCGATATGATCTCGTTTTCGGGAAGTTATGTGCAAAGCCGCATGAATAGCAATGTCCTGGAATACACATGCATGTTGCCTGAATTTGATGCGAAGGGAGTATCGACGGACCGCATCGTTACATACAGCGACAGCCTTATCATTGAAACATTTCCGGTCCAGAGGCGCCTGCCGTCGGTCGACATCAGGAATGCAAGAGGTCACTGGGCGGAAAACGACATAAAAGTTATGTTTGGGCTTGAAGTTTTCAGGGGGGACAGTTCTGCTTTTTATCCTGATAATTATATGACCAGGGCAGAATTTGCTGCGGCAATGGCGAAAGTTGCCAGAGAGGTTCCTCAGGATCCTACGCTTATTACAAGGACTGTATCAGCGTCTCGCAGGACGACCGGCAAAGAGGTCATTATATCGCCTTTTGATGATGTTTCGATAAACAACACATTCTTCAGCGACATCAAAAGCGTTTTTGAGCGGGGGATAATGTTCGGCAAAGGATATGACCGGTTCGCGCCTAATGATTATATAACAAAGGCAGAAGCTACTGTTACCTTCATCAGGGCGCTCGGTTTTGAATCGCTGGCACCCGCTCCCGCAGCAGTTACTAGCTTCCGGGATAATGATCTCATACCCGAGCACGCAAGGAACGCCGCATATGTGGCGCAGAAAATCGGCTTCATTCAAAGCGACAGCAAAGGCAACATGAATCCCAACAAAAAACTGACGAAGGCCGAATGCGCTGCTATGCTCAGCAGCCTGATAAAATACATGCAGGAAGGTATAAGGAAGGACTACAGGGACAGGTTTATAAATTTTTGAAGCAACAGGGCATCTGATTGCATCACCCCATATATGCGTGTCATCGCGTGCGACCTCTGCTTTCAGATACATATTTACATTTCTTAAAAATGAGATATACTGCAAATGGGATGTTTGTTGCATAATTATATGCAATAGGATTGCCGTGTTCGATTCTGAGCAGTACGGGAACCAGGCAGGATGCCGGGAGCGGCCGGGATATCGGCGATTTTTGAGAACTGTCCCTCCCTGCGGTGAAACCTGAGAACTGTCCCCCTCTTGTGAAACTAGGTCGAAATGCACGGCAAATTTTGAGAACTGTCCCCCACTGGTGAGTTATGCGGAGAATATTGATCGATAATATAGATAAGAGAATGACTGCGCCTCTGGCCGAGTATCTGATCGGTAAAGGATATGAGGTGCATGGCATAGGTTTTGCCGGTTCAAAGCCGATAAGCAACAGGCTGGCATCTGTTATCGAGGTTTCAAAAGATGATTTGAACAATGATCTGCGCAATGCCTTGTCCCGATTTTCACAACAGGATTGCCTGATTGCGGGAAATCCGCTGATAATGCAGGCGGTCAATGAAATCAAGCCTGGCATCGGATACCTCCTGCCCGCGAATGAGTCTGTTTTGATGGCGACTGACAAAAGGCAACTGATGGAGCTGGCCCACGGCATCGGGATCAAGGTTCCGGGAAACGGGACCAGGAAATACCCAGCGATAGTAAAGTTGAACAATTCTGAAAACACTGCTCTGAAACCAGATCAAAGATACAGGATCGTGAATGATGCTGCCGAG
Source organism: Clostridiaceae bacterium (assembly GCA_012799845.1). Lineage (GTDB taxonomy): Bacteria > Bacillota > Clostridia > Acetivibrionales > DTU013 > DTU013. The sequence goes on along the minus strand of JAAZKL010000069.1, from coordinate 237 downwards.
TATGAAAAGGCGCTCGCTTACTTTAGAGGCAGCATTGATAATGTCATAGTCCAGGAATATGTCGAGGGCAAAGGCTTTGGAGTTTCGATGTTGTTGGACGGCGATTCCGACCTTGTGGACTTCATAGCGCATGAGCGCATAGCGGAGTATCCTGTCGAAGGCGGACCCAGTGCGGTTTGCGTGACGATATACAGGGAGGACCTGGTTTCGGCGGCATACAGGCTGCTCAGGAGCCTG
>JAAZKL010000068.1 GCA_012799845.1 Clostridiaceae bacterium | reverse complement strand
GCCAGCCAGCTTGTCAAGCTCGATTATCGATCCGGGGCTTAACTCAAGGATATCCCTTATAAGCCTTTGTGTCCTGCCAAGTTCTACTGTGACCTGCAGCGGTACATCCATGATGAGGCTGATATTCTGCTTGTCAATAAGGATGCGGTCCTCCTCGAAACTCTGGAACTGGGCAGGCTGCACATTGACAGGCTCCCTTGGCGGCCTCTGTTCCCTCGCCCCGAATTCATACTGGGGTCCCTGGTATACCTGCTGCCTCGGCTGGGGCTGGATAAACTGCTGCTGGGATTCCTGCGGCTGGCCCTGGGAATACGGGGCCGCCGGTCCAGGCATGGCCTGCATGGGTTCTCTTGCCGGAGCAGCCGGGCCTGGTTCGCTGAAAACCTCATCCGGCAGATTATATGTACCGCTGTCGGTCTCCTTTCCAAGCAGACCGTCGACCATCTCCTTGGCAAAGGGGAGCGGCAGTATCTGCATTATCTCGCTGTCCACAAGATCGCCTATTACCATTTTGAAAGCGACCTTCGCAACCTTTTCGTTTTCATCCATCAATTCGGACTGGCCGATGTTTTCCGCATTGAAAATAAAGGCCTTTGGAGGCGATATATCTATCCTTTTTTCGAACATCGAAGACATCGATGTGGAAGCTGATCCAACCATCTGGTTCATTGCCTCGCTGATGGCGCTCAGATGGAGTTCCGAAAGGCTGCCGTCCGTATTCGAACCGTCGCCGCCCATCATGAGGTCGGTTATGACCTTTACGTCATCTTCCTTCAGTATCAGCAGGTTCGTACCGATCAGACCGTTTGTGTACTCTACTCTCACTCCGACGTGCGACTGGGAATACTGGGTCGATATTTCCTTCCACGTACAGACAGTGACCCTGGGAGTCGTAATAGTAACCTTTTGCCCCAGCAGCGTAAACAACGTCGTCGCTGAAGTCCCCATGCTTATGTTGCCTATCTCGCCAAGAGCGTCTACCTCCTGCGGGTCAAGGTCTGCCGCCCTGTCTTCTTCAGAGGTGCCCCCTCCGGTTGCACCTTTTAGCAATGCATCTATTTCAGCCTGAGATAACATGTCACCCATTATTCTTCCTCCTTCTTCGCAACCCTTGTTATCCTTACTGCCACCTTGTTCTTCTTCACTCCGGGTATCCCGTAGAACTTGAGAAGGTCGCCCACGCGGACCTCCAGTTCTTCATTGACCCCTGTGTCCAGTGTCATGACATCCCCGGGCTGCAGTTCAAGAACGTCCCTGACAGTCACCGTTGTTCTGCCCAGTACTGCTTTTACGGGAACAGATGTACTCTGTACACCTTTTTCGATGTCCCTCTTCATCTCCGGTGTGGCTTCCTTTTCCACAGTAGAAAACCAGAATCTCGTACTGAGCTTTGAAACTATAGGTTCAACCACCATGTGCGGTATGCATATGTTCATCATTCCGTCTACTTCACCTATGCGCGCGCTCAGCGTTATCAGCGCCACCGTTTCATTCTGCGCTACGATCTGGGCGAACTGCGCATTGGTTTCGATCTTGTCGAGCCTTGGCCTTATCGACAGCACATTTTCCCACGGCTCACGCATCAGGTTCAGCATCTGGATCATAATTCTTTCGATTATGGCAAGCTCGATCTCCGTGAATTCCCTGACCCGTTCCATGGAAGACCCTCTGCCGCCAAGTATCCTGTCCACCAGCGCATATGCTATGTGCGGCTCGATCTCGAATATGATGGAGCCAGACAGCGGAGCAAAATCCACGACCGCCATTATGACAGGGTTCGCCACCGAGTTGCTGAAATCGCTGTACGGAAGCGCTTCCACAGACACTACGTCCACCTGCACCAGCGTCCTCAGGTAACCTGTCAGGAAATTCGTCACGAGCCTGGCATAGTTGTCGTAGATTATGTTAAGGGTCTTGATGTGATCCTTCGCAAATTTGCTGGCTCTCCTGAAATCGTGGGTCTTGACCTTTCTTTCATGAGTGGTGGTCTGGATCTCCTGGGCGTTGATCTCGCCTGAACTTAGCGCCCGCAAGAGATCGTCTATTTCATTTTGTGAAAGGATATCACCCATAAAACCACCTCCCGTCTCTGACCGTATCTGCTGCGCGGACTACTGGAACAACCATTCGGAGAAAATCACCCTGTACACTACATCTTCGGGTTTCTCCACGCCTTCGTTCAGCAGGCTGTTTATGCTGCCTGCAAGCTCCTCCTTTGCCTTGTCGAGCATCTCGACATCTTTGATGTCATCTACAGTCCGCGTCATGAAAAACCTCAGGACAAGCTCCTGTATCTCTTCCTTCCTTGAGCTTATCAGATCCTCGACAGCGAGCTTCTTGTCTCTTTTTAGTGTTTTGTAGCACTTCAGGGTTACATTGACCTGGATTATGGAGGAATCATCAGGCTTTGATTTCTTCAGTGCAAAATACTTGGCTCCGTCGTAAAGCGAGATCTTCACGAGATCCTCTTCTTTGGGTATCTCCCTGATCTTTTCGCCGTTTTCTTCTCCGACGGCGCCCTTCTGTGTATTTTCTTCACCGCCTGATTTGCCCTGAACGATAAGCAGATATCCTGCCAGAGCGGCAAGAGTTAAGGCAAGGACCGCAACTATAACTATGAGTATGAAGAACGTGTTTTTGGACTCCAAATCTTATGCCCCCTCTATCTTTTGTGCATCTGCATATAACCTGATGCTTCCCTCGAATTCTATCACCTTTCTGATGACTTCATCGACAGATTCTTTGCAGACGTATTTCCTTCCGTCGACTGTGGTTATGATCGTATCCGGCGTTGCTTCCACAGTCTCTATAAGACCGCTGTTCAGGACATAAACCGAGCCGTTGAGTCTGGTCAGTTTAATCATAATATTTTTACCCCGAAAACTCAATAGTTTTTCATAAAATGGCGAATAATACGCTTTTTATGATAAATTTATCGAGTTTTCTCCCCTTTCTTCATAGTTTATTTTCCAGGATCGCTCCTTCCGGCAGGCAAGCTATGCTCTAAACCTGCT
>JAAZKL010000067.1 GCA_012799845.1 Clostridiaceae bacterium | reverse complement strand
CGGGCTCCATGTGCCCGCCGCTTCCGCGAGCCTTCCGGTTTTCCGGGATATCCTCGCGGATATCGGAGACGGCCAGAGCATCACGCAATCACTGAGCACATTCTCCTCGCACATCCGCAATATCATCAGCATCATCCAATGTGCATGCCCTGACACCCTGGTGCTCCTCGACGAACTGGGGACAGGCACCGACCCGGGCGAAGGCATGGGCCTCGCAACGGCTGTCCTGGAAGAACTGAAGCGGAAAGACAGCATCATACTTGCAACAACGCACTACGGCGAGATCAAGGAATTTGCCCGGCGGACCCCCGGTTTCAGGAACGGGTGCATGCTTTTCGATACGAACACGCTAATGCCGCTTTATACCCTGAGCATCGGCATTCCGGGCGAGAGCAACGCTTTCCTCATCTCCCTGAGGCTCGGCATGGATCCGCGGATCATTTCACGGGCCCATGAAGTGACTTACGGTGAGAAAAAGGTTTACCATGCTCCTGCAAAAGCACATGAAAAGGCCCGGCAAAGCGGCAGCACCGGCCGGGAAATTCCCCATAAACCTCTTGTTAATACAGACATGATCAAGTCCGCTGAGGAGAGCAGAGAAAAGTCCAGCCGGCGTGATGAAAGCCGCAAAAAGGCTGAGAAGCAATTGGCTGCCCCAAAGTTCAGGATAGGCGACTGCGTGTTTGTCACAAATATGAACCGCACGGGCATCATCTGCGAACCTGAAAACTCGCGGGGCGAATTTGGCGTCATGATCATGAAGAAGCGTTTCCTCGTTAATAAAAAGAGGCTGCGTCCATATATAGCCGGCAAGGATCTGTATCCCGAGGATTATGATATGTCCATAGTCCTGGAATCCAAGGAAAACCGCAAAAAACGCAGGATCATGAGCAAAAGGCATGTAGATGGCCTGACCATCGAAATCCGGGAATGATCACCATTCCCTGCTCAGGTTCCGGGTTTGCAGTACAGTTGCGGTTCCACATATTAGAAGTGGTGCAGTTGCGGTTCCTCGTCTCAAGGACGGACTGTCCAACGTCCGGTTGAAATAAAAGTGCTATGTTGCTCAATAAGACCGTACCATTTATGTTGCCGGACAGGTAAGAGATATTGAGACCCCGTCTGCCAATACAGCGTTGTCCCAAATATCAGGCTGTTTCCATGATAACCCATAAACAACAACATAATGTGTAGTTTGCAAATAGAAAAAGAGTGGGCGTATTATCTACCGCTTTCGTCACAAACAGCTACTATGACATGGAAAGGACCAGGCAGAACGACGAAGGCAAAGGTGAGCCCCGTACCACCGATGAAATGTGGACAGGGACTCCCAGCGATACAATTTACACAGGTTGGAGCACGGAAATCTGGGACTTCGGCGGTGATGATGACTACCCCGTCCTTAAGTGATCCAAGCCGAATACATAAATCTGGTAAAAAAGCCCTGCGGGAAAGCGTTGAAAGCCTTCTTGCAGGGCTTTTTTAGTTGCGGCATGGTGTTTTGAAGCATCGGCATATAGATATCGGAATCATCGTCTCCTGTCATCCGTTATATTCCCTCTCAAGTATCCTCAATCCCTCATGCATATCCTGCCCGAGGATCTCCTGGGTCTTTGCGAAATCATACCTCTCATGGAGTTTGTCGTGAGTTTTGAGCAATGCCTTCTTTCCATATTTTCTTATAAACATGGCCTGCGCCTTTGCAGCATTCGCTCCGTCATTGCCCGGTTCGTAAAAGCCTTTCGTACATGACTCAAGCTCCGGGCACTCGTAACAGCCATCCAGTCCCCTGTCCTGGCAGCAAGCCGCATTGGGGCATCTCCTGTCCTCAAAGATCGTGGCATAAGAGCAGGTATTGTATTTCGTCCTGCATGAACCGCACCATTCGGCAAGGAAGCAGTGATCGCAGGAAAGGCCGCAGTATGCCGCCGGGTCCACGCCCTTGCGGGCATCTTTGCACAGCTTGTTCTTGATGCGGCGCATTGCTTCGATATGCATTACCCAGTGCCTGCTGAAAGGCATCCTGATCAGGCCGAGTATATCTTTACCGCACCAGTATTCGATAAGCCAGACGGCGTTCCCGTCCGCGCTGACGCATCCGGAAGCCGCGACTCTCTCTTTATCCGGATCAGTGAATTTCCTTTTCGCTGCTTTATGATCCAGACCCTGCAGAAGTCCATTCGTCGAAGCCATGACAGCCCCGGCATAGTCGTACAGGGCGGGAACATCCAGCTTCTTCGAAAAAGATACGATTTCCTCTCCCTGCAGTTCATTGCCTGTAGTTATGATCGGCGATCCGATCCTCTTCTGATGATCACTGGCGAAAAAGACCTGTTCATCGTTGGCGATCAGGGTGTGTGCAACGATATCTTCTATCCTGAATATGTGCCAGATGGACCAGGCAAGCGTACCGCTGTGGTTCCCATCAGCGTTCGCGTAAGGCATCTGCCAGAATGCTTCATCGGGGTACCCGTTGACTATTTGCGTGATCTGGCCGAACAACTCCTGCCTGAAACCGATAAGCTGCTCTATGCCCTCTTTGAATGTTTTTTCCTTGCCTATCAACGTATGTACCTGTTTGATTTTCTCTGCCCAGCCTTTATCCATTTCATCTTTACCCCATTATGTCTTTACTATATTACTGCCTTACGTCTTTACCATCATAATCATTTTCTGATAAGTCTCGATCATCGTCTTCCTGATCAATCTTGATCATCATCTTCCTGATAAGCCTTGATCATCTTTGCGATCAGCTCCTGCTGTAGTCCTTCTGCCTGATTATTATCAGGTATTCTTTGTATGAATACTATCTGAAATCCATGTATATCGCCATATCCCTTGTTACAGTGGTTCTCATGGGTCGCCATGCCCAGTCCGCCAACAGTGCACTGACCACTCCCCCGTTGGCAAATACCGGCAGCTCCAGGAGCTTATTCCCATCTACGCAGATTGTTTACCATTTTTTATTATATTCCAGGAAAAAGTGATGTCAATGTTTTAATGTGCGTCTGTCCACAGGTGCAATTAAAACTTGATTTTTTTATATGTGACAGATAGAATGACCAAAGAGGTTTATATTTTATGCAAATGCACGAAAACTGCGTTGTATTATTGACAAAGTTGTTCAGCCGGATAAAATGTAATTAAACCTATATGAATAATATGATAACAGATAGGAGTTTTATTAAATGGGTACCGGTACTCCTCTCATACAGATCAGGGGGCTCAGCAAGGTTTTCAGCACCGAATCGGGCGATGTAAACGTCCTGGAGGACATCGACCTTGACATTAAAGAAGGCGAGATATTCGGGATCATCGGCATGAGCGGCGCCGGCAAGAGCACACTGGTGAGGTGCCTGAACTTTCTTGAGAAACCCACCAAAGGCACCGTGTACTTTGACAACCAGGATCTTTCCGCCCTCAGCCAGAAGGAGCTATATAAAGTCAGGCAGTCCATGGGGATGATTTTTCAGCAGTTCAACCTGCTCATGCAGCGCAATGTATTGAAAAATGTATGCTTTCCCCTGGAGATCGCAGGCGTCAGGAAAAATGAAGCCGAGACCCGTGCCCTTGAACTCCTGGAGATGGTAGACCTGTCTGATAAGGCCAGGGCATATCCGTCACAGCTTTCAGGAGGGCAGAAACAGCGCGTTGCCATTGCCAGGGCCCTGGCCAACAATCCGAAGGTCATCCTCTGCGACGAGGCAACCAGCGCTCTTGACCCGGCTACGACCAAGGGGATCCTGGCCTTGCTTAAAGACATCAACAAGAGGCTCGGAATCACCATTGTCATAATCACCCATGAAATGAGCGTAGTAGAAGAGATATGCCAGAGAGTGGCCATCATCGACAGCCGGCATATCGCTGAAGTCGGCTATGTACAAGAAATTTTTACAAGGCCAACGACCGAAGCTGCCCGCCGCCTGGTATTCCCTGAAGGGGAAAGGGTGGACCACTTTACAAGTTCCCGATGTTGCCGCATCGTGTTCGACGGGAGCTCATCCTTCGAGCCTGTTATTGCCAATATGGTGCTTGAGTTCAGGCAGACCGTCAATATCATTTTCGCAGACACCAGGAACATCGATGGAAGAGCCTTCGGGCAAATTATCATCCAGTTGCCCGATGATAAACTGACGGGAGAAAAGATGATGGCTTATCTCCGCAGCAGGGGATTAACGGTAGAGGAGGTAAACGACTTTGTTTGATCCGGCGACTTTGGAAATGATCGGAAAAGGATTCCTGGAGTCATTATACATGACACTGGTGTCTTCGGCACTGGCCTATCTGATAGGGCTGCCTTTAGGCATTGTGCTGGTGGTCACTGACAAGGACGGCTTAAAGCCTGCTCCGGGCGTGAACAGCGTCCTGGGCGTCATCATCAACCTGCTTCGTTCGATGCCGTTCCTCATTCTCTGTATTACGGTAATTCCCTTGACACGCTTGATTACGGGGACTTCCCTGGGTCCGACCGCTACAATCGTTCCGCTGGTGATCGGAGCCGCTCCTTTCATTGCCAGAATGGTGGAGTCCTCGCTCAAGGAAGTGGATAAGGGTGTTGTTGAAGCCGCCCAGTCCATGGGAGCTTCCCCATTTGAGATCATCTGGAAGGTATTGCTTCCTGAAGCCCGTCCTTCACTCATCCTTGGGGCTGCCATATCCGTTACCACCATCCTGGGCTATTCAGCCATGACCGGGTTCGTGGGCGGCGGAGGCCTGGGCGACATTGCCATCCGCTATGGCTACTACAGGTATCAGACCGGCATCATGCTCGTTACTGTCGCACTTCTGGTCATCATCGTCCAGGTCCTTCAGGAGATCGGCATAAGACTGGCCAGGTTAGGCGATAAAAGAAAATAGAAAGCAAGGAGGAAAAATAATGAAGAGAACACTATCAATTTTACTTGCACTTATCTTAGCGTTAGGTTTGCTTGCAGGCTGCGGCAGCAAATCCGCGGGATCCAAAAAGATCGTGGTGGGAGCCACACCAGTGCCCCATGCAGAAATACTTGAAGCAGCCAAAGAAACTCTGAAGGAAAAGGGATATGAACTGGAGATCAAGGAATTCACCGACTATGTCCAGCCCAACCTGTCGCTCCAGAGCGGCGATCTGGATGCTAACTTTTTCCAGCACACTCCCTATCTCAACGACTTCAACGCCGAGCAAAAAACAGACCTTATATCCATCGCAAGCATCCATTATGAGCCGCTGGGCATCTACCCCGGCAAAACGAAGAGCCTTGCTGATCTGAAAGACGGCGCGCAGATGTCGGTTCCCAATGATACCACCAACGAAGCCAGGGCGCTGCTGCTCCTGGAAGCCAATGGTCTGATAAAGGTCGATCCCGATGCGGGACTTAAAGCTACCCCCAAGGACATCATCGAGAACCCCAAAAACCTCAAGTTCGTAGAAATCGAAGCCGCTCAGCTGGTGCGTTCACTGCAGGACGTGGACTTAGCGGTCATCAACGGCAACTACGCCATCCAGGGCGGGCTGAACGCAATGTCCGATGCACTGGCCAAGGAAGAGAAGGACTCTGTCGCCGCCACCACTTATGCCAACATCCTGGTGGTCCGCAGAGGCGACGAAAACAGGGATGATCTGAAAGCCCTCGCCGAAGCCCTTCAGAGCGAAAATGTAAAGAAGTTCATCGAAGAAAAATACCAGGGCGCTGTAGTTCCTGTGTTCTGATGTATCACGGAGACTGTCGCGAGAGCGGTTCTTCTGACATACTTTCAACACACGCATGCTAACTCAACCGTATACCAAAACTCAAACAGCAAATACATAAGGACTCCCGGGAGCGATTTTCCCGGGAGTCTTTCAATTGGATCGTCCCCTTGACAATGTTATTCATCCTTGCTGAAATGCGGGTCAAGCGCAGAAAAGAGTTTTTGATTATCAAATTCGATTGTTTCCCACCATACTTCGGTCAGATTATTCGTTACAGATATTCCATTTTCACCAAGAAAGCTGCCTTTACTGCTATACTTCTTTACTGATGAATAGCCATACAACCTGTGGTAGCCATTAACAGGTTCTCCGGTTGTTATATACAAAGAAAGCTCGGCCATTTCCACACCGTAATAATTATCATTCTCTTCTTTAAGCGGTGCGGAAAGATGCGCGCCACCTTTACTTAAATATTCCCCGCTGTTATAAGCTAATTCCAACATATGATCGGTAAAAGCGATTCTTGAAGTAACATCCCAGCAATAGCCACGGGGCAATTCCGGCAGATCTATCTCAATAATAAATGCATCATTACTGTCAACAGAGAAGTAAGCGCTCTTAAATGCCGTCAGTGCCAATGCATCAGCTTCTCCCTGGCTCATTAGTTCAGCAGGCGGTTCAGAAAGCCATTCGGTCAGCGGATCCGAAGACTGTTCAGGCAATTGCTCGGATGCAGTCTCCGAAGGCGAATACCCATCATCCGTCATATCATCGGGCATATCCCCTGCCACAGGATCTTCTTCTATTTCTTTCATCACAAGCAAGTAACATCCGACGGGATTAAAATAATAGGCATATCCTTCTTCGCTGGGGTCATCCATCAGTTCTGCAAGGCTGTGAGGCCCGGTTATCTCCTGCTGGAACTTGTAATCCTGCTTGCTGAAATAACCGGTTACGGTCACATGGCGTCCGATATAATCACTCGCGTCAGAAGTTGCAGCGATCGCACCGTCAAGAGTTACTTCCTCATCATCGATTATGACGTTTACCGGGCTGTCGAACAGAATACATGTCCCATCAGATAAAAAGGTCTTCCCGTCTTCGCTTTCGTATAATTTTCTGTATTCATTGAACTTATTAGCAAATAACCTGGATTTGCGGTCAATTATTCCGGAAAGTGTGATCGGATTTTCTACTGAGACAATTATCGGTTCCGGCACGTTTTCCTGTCCTGTCTCCTGGAGTGTCCGCGATTCCTGCAGTCCCTGGATCTCCTTCAGCATCATCTGCAGTTCTGTATCTCCAGGAATTGCTTTCAACCCGTCTTTCAACGTGGAAATGGCCTTTTCATTCTCGCCCAGCCCCGTATACGCCTTTGCCAGGCCGATATATCCTCGCGGATTCTTTGGATCGATTTCGATGACTACCTGGAACTGTACGACAGCCATCTCATAATTCATTTCGACGAGGTATTTCTCACCGAGATCGATCAGTTCGGCGACACTTAACGGCTGATCCGGTTTTGCGCATGCACTGAAAACAACTAATGAAAATGCCAGTATGATCAGAAATAATGATATGCATTTGATCTTTCTTTTATCCATTTCGTCTTTTACCCCCCGCAAGTCATGCCATATTCCGCCAGGGCCTTTTATATACAGCGTTCTTCATATTCATAAATCCGTATCAGGCATGACAATATATTAAAGTGCTGCAAAAGTAAGGTAAATACAAATATAATACATATACAAGCTGTTGTCTATGTATATCTGCGCGGAACTTACCGTGATATAATCACATTATATTTCAGGAAGGCGCAACAATATCCTGTTCAAGGTCATCTGACTTTAGTTGAATTTTTGTCAGCCCCTGTGATCAAATTTGCAACTAAAGTCCTTTATTTCCGTCGATTTTATTGAATGATTTCAATAACAGGTGACATAAAAGTTTAGATACCGCATTATGGTTAATGAAATTTTTCACAGTGACTGACTTTATTTGAAATTTTGCTCAGAAATCGATTATTTCCCATCACAAATCGCTATTAACCATCTTCAGGATGAAAAACCAGTCCTCTCCGGTGACCCTGTCTTCCGAGCCTGCCCTCCTGAATCCATCGATATAGCTGAATCGAACGGTTTCAGAATCCATCACTTCAATGGAGACAGCCGGTATATCCCAGATTTTCCGGGCATTGTCCCCCACTTCCTTTATGTAGCCGTCGCTGAGCGGCCTGTATGTCAACGCCCCCATGCCCAGGCAGCATACCAGGATTATGGATACTGCTATCAAAGCAATCTTTATGATTTTTTTCATATTCAGCCTCCTTTTCCTTTCAGGTCTCATTTCATTCATACTAAGTTAACAGAGCCCAGCTAACCTATTGACATCTTACCGCTGGACTTTACATCTTTCCTTATCAGGTTTATACTGAAAGCATAAAGTATGCCCTTAGGGGAGAGTCAATAATGAAAAAGGAAATATTTTCGATCGGTGAGGTCGCAAAGCTAAAAGGCTTTACCATAAAAGCCCTTCGCTTTTATGACAGGATCGGCCTGCTGAAACCGTTCATGGTGGATAAATACTCGAATTACCGTTATTATCACCTGAATCAGTTTATCCTGCTGGATATCATAAAGGCGGCAAGAACCCTGGACATCAGTCCGAATGAACTGGTGCCTTTTTTCAGGAGTAAAGATACCAGGGGATTGTTCCAGCTTCTGAAAAAACACAGGGAATATGCGGTCGAGAAAATAAAGCTTCTCGAACGGATCATCCAAAACATCGATGAACTGGAGAGAAACACAGCGGCCGCTGAGGCGGCATGCTCCGAAAAGTCGGTGATAACACGCTTCCTGCCCGCACGGCATGTCCTGTCCATGCCATGGGATACCGACAAAACGGAAGAGGATGCCCTGTTTGACTATTCCAGTCTTTATATGCTTGCCGGCCAGCTTGGTGTTTTACCGACTTATACGGAAGGGGTCTTGCTCAATGTCTGCGGCGATCAGCCGGTACCCTCACATGTGTTCATAACCGTGGAGAGCCCTGTGGACTCTGACTCATACATCCGGATACCGGCCGGCAAATACATCTGTGTCAGCTACTCAATGGAAGATATTATGGAGCAGCAGCTAAAGCTGAATGCATATCTTGCAGAAAATCAGATGGTTCCGCTGGAAGTTCTCCAGGTTACACTGATGACAGATTTCTTTGATGAAGCAGAGCACTTCGAGCTTCAGGTAAGAGTTGAATGATCCAGCTCTGGCGCCGCTGATAATGGCGCCTTTGTCACGTTATATATTTATGCTGAGCGATTGCCCGAAAACTGTTTCTTCGAGGTCCTCCTGAGCATAACCGGCGCTATGGACTACGTCGGCTATTCTGTGTCCATGGATATCCCTTTTGTGTATTAACTTCACCAGATATCTTTTGTGTATTAGCTTTACCAGGTATCTTCCTTGTATTGCAGATCAATGGAATCCCTTTCGGCGCCGAATCCGCTTCTGTAGCCTGCCAGGCCTTTGCCTTTTTCCCATGTGAACGATTCATAATATCCCGAAGCCGCCTGATTATTGTATGAGCGGTACTCTCTTTTTTCTCCGTTTGCCTCCAGCCAGTGATGGAATCCCGGTTCATCCTCGCCTAACGTGTCCTTTATCTCTTCATCCTGGCAAACTATAACACTGCCTTCAGGCAGTTCCTCGCTTGTCTTCAGCCTGCTGATATTTTCTTCAGAAGGTTCGATTTTATATATTTTATCGGCCTGAACATAGAAATAACCCAGACTCAGGCGGTCCTCCGGAATGCCCGGGACCGGATCAAGTTTCAGTTCGTATAACATGCCATTACGAAGTCTGGTCAGTTCAGTAATATTCAGCTTCACATCCTGATCGATAAAATCATCAAAGGCGAAACTTCCCTTATATTCCACCTGTGAAATGTCATTCGAGAAAAAAAACGGATTAGAAACCCGGGCATCTTCTTCGATTTCGGAACCGCCTTCTGTTGTTTCCTGAACATGATCAGGGGCAATATTCTGAGCCGGTTCTAAACCAGTATCTGCTTCAGCGTATGTCTCTTCCACTAACTGGGACTGCTCCGGTCGGGTTTCTTCTGCTGTCTGAAGTTTCTCAACCTCGGTTGCTTCCTCCGGCTGATGTTTTTCTGCCTCGATCGATTCCTCCGGCTGATGCTTTTCCGCCTCGGTCGCTTCCCCCGGCTGAGACCGCTTCACTTCGGCAACTCCTTGTCCGCAGCCTGCTGACAGGATAAGCAGTGAAAACGCTATCATAACTGGGATCATTTTTCTAAAGCAATTTCTCACAATATCACCCTTTTTTCTGAGCAGCAGTTGGCCTGGTTCAGTCCAGCTTTTTGTCGCTGTAGCAGATAACGCTTCCGTCACCGTCGAAGGGATATCGCTTCGCCTTACCGCCAAACCATTTGTATTCGGTGCTCTTCTTTATGCCGGTCTCCCCTCTTGTTTCGATGAGTTCCTTAACGCCGGACCGGAGTTCGTTAAACAGCAAAATATCATCAAAATCCTGGGCATGGCCGTGCAGGATCCTGTCCGCCTTTTCGGTCACCCATGAAATTTTGTCAAGGTTTTCGAGGAATGTTTTGAGCGGGAGACTTTCATCCAACTGCATCCAAAGATGATGATTGATGCTGTCGCCGGTGAACAGTACGCGCTTCTCTCTTAAGAGCACGCAAATCCCTCCGGGGGTGTGCCCGGGAATCGAAACGATTTCAAGTGTAAGCCCGCCGAGGTCTATAACGTCCCCGTCATTGATTGGTTTGAATGGCGGCATTTCAAGCTTATACTCCCTGCAGGCCTCCACAAATTCGGGAAAGTTGCAGTGTTCGGCGGCAATTCCGGCATCATCGGGATGCAGAAAGCAATCACAATCAAAGTATATATTGCCGAAAATGTGGTCGCAGTGACCATGTGTATTTATTACTGCAAGCGGCAGGTCGGTGATCCCTCTGACGACTGCATGGACATCCTCGTAACCGTTCATCGTGTCAATGACGACTGCTTTTTTCTCACCGCAGATAAGATACCCTGTCGCTTCGCCGTTATCATCCATAAGCCATATGCAATCATCGAGCTTCTTGACCTTAATCCTGTTTTCCATGCAAAACACTCCCCGTTAATTATTGTTTTTTTACCGATCTGTCTTCATCAAGTTCATTTGAAGATGACGAATCGCTTTTTCCGATTTTTTATGTTTCCATTTTACCTCTTTATAACAGCTTAAGCAATCTTCGATAGCTCTGTTTTTGTGTTTATTAAGTACCGGGGAGGCCGCTTCCATGCTCCTGGTCTATATATGGGTCATCCCCCTAAAGGTCATGCCGGCGATCACAGGAAAACCTCCCAGCCATTGCCGAAATGTAAAGAAACTGCATAAAAAAAAGACCGTCACCAATCACCGCAGCAAGCTGCTGATAGGGTACGATTACCTGGAACGTAATGAGATCAGGAAAGGTATTTTGATATTTCCTGATCTCATCATGCCAACTTTCTAATAGGATATTATGTGTTTAAATATTTATCATGCTTTATCTTATCATCATCTGTCTTTATTTTTCCTGATATCCTGCGGATATGCTGCCATGCATTCAATAATTGGTGCGTATGCCGAAATAAACGAAGCTACAAAAACTCCTCCAGGTTTCAGCCGCTTTAAGCACTGGTTTATCGCTTCTTTTCTCTCATCTTCCTCCAGCAGATGATACAGGGGGCCCATGCAAAGGACAGCATCAAAGATCTTGTCCGGCAAAAGGGTTTCCAGTTCCAGAGAATTCCCCTTAATGAACCTTTGGATAACAACACCGGCCTCCGTGGCATTTCTCTCAGCCTGTTCCACCAGCTTTTCGGACAGATCCACCAGTGTGACCCTGTGGCCGTTTTGGGCGAGATATATGCTGTATCTTCCGGGGCCTCCTCCAACGTCCAGTACTTCTGAACCATCCTTTATATACTCTTTCAGGACTCTTTTCGTTATTTCATACTCGATCCGATGCCTCTCCAGCCGTCCCCATTCATCATACTCACAGTTATAATACTCCTCAATACTGCTCATTCCGGCCCCTCCTTTTTCGGTTTTCGGCAGTTTTAAATCATCATTGCAGCAGTCTGCATATGGTTCCAGTTTACTGCCCCTGTACCAGACGCCGTTTCCGTCCGGAAGATAACCTCCGCCAATTCTCGAATGCCCCGGACGGTGCTTTAGGCATTATTATAGCAAAGAAAATTTAGGAAAGAACCACTTTGAACAAAATTGACTTTTGTATTCTCTATTGCTATAATTTGCTTATATAACTAAAGGAAGCGAGGTGGTGGACAAAATGACAATCTACAGCAGACCTGATAAAACAGAGAGCTTTTTTGTCCGCCGATCGAAGCTGTTCCAGCCTTTCTAAGGTATATGTGCGGATAAATATATTTGCTGATAATGCTATCGCCTCTGTTTTTATCAGGGGCGATTTTTTATCCAAATATATATCTGAAAGGGGAATATTTATGAAGGAAATTATCACCATCACGATCAGCGATTTCCTTTCGAATGAGCTTGCAGAAAAAATATGCTTATTGCAATGGCATAACAGCAGTCCCCGATTTGTTAATCAGCTAAGACATTTTTCTCTTTATGACGGCAAATACTGCTCTGACTGCTTTCATGTTGTGGCATCAAACATATCTGGTGATGTCATCGGATGGCTTTATTGCCTGCAGAATAAGACTAATAGAAGTCTGTGGTATTACGGCGATCTTTTCGTATCCCCCAGTTACCGAAGGAATAAAATTGCATCAAGAATGCTGGTAGCAGCTATAGAAAGACTGAAAGAATCAGGAGCAACAATATTACGCACATATGTTGACCCAAACAACACAGCAAGCATTAATCTGCAAAAGTCATCAGGGTTTATTGAAAAACCATATGAAAAATTTGATGATCTATCGAACGAAGGCTGCATTATGTTTGAACTCTGCCTGCCATCCATAGACGGCAAAGCACAGGTACCATGCCATAAGACTACAGGCGAGATTCCCAGGAGGTACCTCAAGATCACGCATTCAGCGCCAAAGTTGTCAAGATTACATACTCCACATGGCATGAGAGGATAGCATTGATGTCAGTAGACCTGTCGGTAGAAGGGGACATATCCAAAGCACTTTTTGCGCTATCGGTAGACGAGAACATATCCATTACTTATTCAAATGTTTACTTTTCCTATAACAAATTGAACTAATCCTTTAAAACCTTAAAAATCTGTTGTAATAATCATAAAGCATAAATCAGGTCCAACTCGGAGTCAAAGAGTTCTTCCGGCGTTTTATAGCCAAAGATCTTTCGAGGCAGGCCATTGATCCACTCTTCCAGCCGGCCGATGGCATCATGGCTGTAATCGGATATTCTCTTTCCTTTTGGGATGAATCGTCTCAGTGGTCCATTATGACACTCGTTGGTACCCCGCTCAAAGGAAGAATAAGGATGGGTAAAGTAGATCTTCGTATTACTGCCATTAAGAGTAGCTAGATCGGAGAACTCAGTCCCATTGTCGGAAGTGATGGTCTTGAATACCCGGGAGAATCCACTGCCGAAATCTTCTTTTAAACGTTCCAATTCAGCCATTACAGCTTCCGTTGTCTTGCCGGGGATTTTACGAACCAGTGTGTTTCTGGTCTTGCGTTCTACCAAAGTCAAAATAGCCTCATCAT
>JAAZKL010000066.1 GCA_012799845.1 Clostridiaceae bacterium | reverse complement strand
TATCGTCGATCGTGAATCCCACATTGCCGTTGCAGGATATCCACACACGGCTGGCATTGATGCCGTTCTCCCGAAGTACCGTAAAATGTGCCCTCCAGAAAGACTCATTGAAATCCCCGCCGATGTCGTTCCAGTTATCCCACGGAGTATTTACACCATTCAGGAAAATGGCCCTGTCACCGGCCACAAACTCTGATCCTCTTACGCATATCCGTTTTCCGGCCATTGTCGATCAATCACCTCACTATTTTCATGCATATCGCACTATATGATGGTACTCAAATGCCACCCCTTTTATCCTGTAAGTGACGATCCCTTATATCCTGAACCGTCCTGCTGTTTATAAACCCGAAATTTATGGTACGCTTTCCGTTTCCTCGTTTCCAGCCCTGTCAAATAGTTAACCACAAAAGCAGCAGTGCAGCGAGGAAAACCAGGTTGATCAGGGTAAACGCGCCAATATAAGCAGCGTTTCGTTTGCCTGCTGTTGTGCCGTAAAATTTGAACGAAATCAGGCTTGCCATCGAAGCGATGATAGTACCAAGCCCGCCCAGGTAGGTGCCTGTTATCAGTGCGGATATGCACTGGCGATACAGAGCAGTACAATGACCCGGATAAGGTCGCCAGCAGCAAGGATATGCATAGCACAGCTTCTTTCCTGATAAATTGCACGATCGATCTCATCTGTTCCTTACTCCAACCAGTTGTAAGTTCACTGCTTGTGAACAAATCATAAACTGGTATTGGTATTTGTCATTATCGTATATCCTCACCCAGTCTATCACAGAGTTCACAGAAATGTAAGTGCCTTTTACAAGTGTTTGTTGAAATTCTTCATTGCAAAGAGTGAGGGGCAAAAAGCTTTTACGATTTTCTTTGTGTTTCTGCTAAAATTTGCAACTTTTGGCCTGATAAATATTGATTTATACCATTGAAGTTGCTGATAATATGGGTAAATCATGCTTTATGTAAACTAGTAAGGATGAAAAATAGAAATACATATCCCAAAAGTTGAATTTTCTAACATCAAACTCATTAAAATTAACTTGGGTCTATGTAGACCATGTTGCATCAGTGAATGATTTTCATGAATTCTCTGCCTCAATAGCAGTAAGTTCGGCACACAGAATCCCCTGACTTATTTGTCATTGTCGGACGGATATGATTTATCTTTAGAAACCGTTGCGTTCTTAACCATTTTATAATTCAACAGGGTAACACCATTTCGGACAACCCTGTTTTCTGCTACAACTTTATAGCCCTGTTTTTCAAAAAATGGTATGGCGGTGATCGACGCATGTGTAGTGAAGCTGGATATGCCCGCTTTTTGTGCGCTCAGTTCCAGTTGCTTTAGAAGGGCCAAGGCAATGCCTCTGCGCTGGTAATCCTTGTGAACATAAAGCCTGTCAAGGTATCCGGTATCATCCATATCCGCAAAACCAACGATTAGCCCATCTATTTCTGCAATCAGCGTATTATGCGCCATAAGCGAGCTATTCCAGGCATCAATGTCGACATTTCCCGTTGCCCACGCATTCAGTTGCTCTTTCGCATAATCCCTGGAGTTAACCGTATGAACAGTATCATAAAACAGTTTTGCCAAAACAGCACAGTCGCCCGGTTCTTATTTTCTGATCAGCATAAATGAAACTTTCCCATATTCAGTGTCAACTTATCATCAAGCGGAGGTTGCCATATATAGAGGATGAAGATATCATCCGATGTCGTGACCCTATATACCTGCTTAGCAAATCCGCCACGAATTTCGTCGATAATTAAATCAGCGGTGTTGAGCGCATTTTCTATCTTCTCTTTCAATTGATCAGAAACCATTTTCCACCTCCAAGTCCGGCACAGTATAAGTTCACACCTGCCTGAACATTTTGGAGCATGTTCTTTCTGAAACGTTGATGTTACTTATGATATTACCTTATGAAATGCGTGGGAATCCACTTCTCTTTTTCTGGCAGCCCGAACTCCTTCTTCCCGAGTTCGATACTTTTCATAAGAAAGACCATATTCCTTGCAAGAGTCCTCATGGTCTGCATCCCTTCTTCGTCCTGCTCGGCTTCTCCGGGAAGGTTGCCATGTATCGAATTCCAGTATTGGCTGGAAGCAACCGGCATCCCCGACAAAGTGAAGTATTTATTGAGCTGATCGAAAGTCGACGAGCATCCTCCTCTTCTTGCAACAACGACACATGCTCCGACCTTCATGGTCTTGTCGAAGGGAGTGCTGTAAAAGAGCCTGTCCAGCAATGCCGTAAGTGTTGAATTTGCAGATGCGTAGTAAACCGGGCTTGCTGCCACAAGGCCGTCAGCCTCTTCGAACAATGGAGCCAGCTTGTTCACTTCATCGTCAAATACGCATTTTCCTTCCCTTTTGCAGTAATGACAGGCAATGCAGCCCCTGATATCTTTATTGCCAATTTCATACTCAATGCATTCGATACCCGCTGCTTCGAATATTTTCTTCATCTCGCTCAGCGCCAGGCTGCAGTTGCTGCCCTGTCTCGGGCTTCCGTTGATCATAAGGACTTTCATTTATGAGCCACACCTCCATAGTCTCCACTGCCATTTATTTATTAGAGACACCAGCGAAGTTCGGTCTGAAACATTCGCGCTCTCTTCATTATACCATTTCAGCAGCAGCCATTACTGCCTGAACAGCCACAATCAGGCTCGCTCCCTGTAAGCCATCCTGTGATCACCGCAGCGGCACATCCAACTCCGGGATTGACAGCGATCGCATCCACGGGACAGTTTCTCGCGCAGGCGCCGCACTCCATGCAACTGTCCTTATCATCGATCCGTGCTTTCTTTTCATTTACGCTGAAAACCCCATGGGGGCAAACTTCGGCGCACCTCCCGCATCCAATGCATTGTTCAGTTGACAACCGAAGCGTTGTTACATTCCTCAAATACCTGTGTTTCATAGTATCCTCATTTCCTCCTTTATATCAAAAAACAGTTATGCCCGGAAACAGTTTTAGGCTGAACAGCGGCCTCAGCGAGATAATAAAACACGTTAATATTACGACCGAAAGTCTTTTTGAGACCGCAAACAAATGTGACGAGAATATCGCAGAGAATCTGCAGGGCGTAACAAATGTAACCAAATCGATCCGGGATATTTCAAAAGCTGTTGAAGAAAGCGCTGCAGCGGTCAACAATGTCAGCAGCTATGTTTCAGACTCGTCACAGATGATCAGCGAAACTTATTCCATCTCCAGGGACGTCGAGAAGGAATTCAGATCGACATACGAAACAATATTGGTCGGGGCGCGGGAAGCAGATGAAACGATGCAGCATCTCGACATCATGAAAAACTCCATCCATTCGGCCGTTTCCGCTGTTACAGAACTCAGAGAGAAAATGGACCTGATCGGACAATTCATTGAGAGCATTACCGATATAGCCTCCCAGACGAACATGCTTGCGCTGAACGCTGCAATCGAGGCGGCAAGAGCAGGGGAATCCGGCAAAGGGTTCAGCGTCGTCGCTGAAGAGATCCGGCAGTTGGCAGAACAGAGTTCCAGGGCAGCCGGTGATATACAGAAAATAACCATGGAAGCGCAGAATACCACATCCAACGCCGTCGAAGAGGTCCAGAAGGGCAACGCGTCTGTTGTGGAAGGCACTGCACGGATCGCGGACGTCATGAAAATACTCGGAGATGTGAAAAATTCCATAGAATCGGTGAATCAAAAACTTTATATGGAATATGAAATGATGGATAAGGTCACGGGCCGCTTCCGCAATATGAGTGAACAGCTCGAAACAGGGAATATGTTAATGTGATGCCACATTTTCTCCTGCAGCCCGGATCTCTTTCTCCAGAAGTTCAATGCAATAATGGGCCGTATCTTTGCTGATGTGATCGAACACAAATGAACCACATCGGCATTTATTGAATGCCCTGCCATGACAGTCATATCCGGCTGGAGTTCACCGCAATAACCAATCAGGAACAAAAGGTTTGGTATTCTCAAAAAACTGGCATGGCTTTGCGTATAGTCGGTATTTTTGGCATCAGGTACGGCATTTTGCTTCAGAAGCATATCAAAATCCCTCGGATTGGAAGCAATATCCGAGTATAACATCCTGACTGTCGACAGAAGCTCGCAAAATCCACTTTGAAATTCATCTTCTTCAAGGCCATGCAAATAAGATTTGCATACTTTCATTTGCGCCGGCTGATCGACCAGGTTTTTCAGATAATTCGCAGCAATCACCTGCACATAATATTGGCTCATACACATGTACCCCCAGTTTCCCCGAATAAAAAATTACTTGATGATATATTACCTTACTTACTTGACAACGGTATGTCATATTATACTAAGTAATCCATTTTCTTTGACATAATAACATGCCGTGCGCAAAGTAAAAAGTCCCCGTGTCTGTGACATGGGGACAGTTCTTTTGCCTATTCAGCCTTCTCTCTCATTTTTTCTATAAGCTTCAGTATCCCGGCTTCCACCCCGGCAAGGTCCCCTTCCTTCGGTGCCCCTTCAAATTCCACGGATTCGACGAAGTCCCAGTTCATCCTGTTTCTTTCGATTATTTCCTTCAACTCATTCTCTGCGCCGCCGGACCATCCGTATGAGCCGAACCTGAATGCGGCCTTGCCTGTTATCCTTTTCCTGCCTGCTTCATTCAGAGCCGCTGCAACGGGCGGGAACAGCTTGTACTCATAAGTAGGCGCTGCGATGATTATCCCTGCCGCCCTGAAAATATCTGCGACGACTTCACTGTCGCCTGCTCTCGCTGCTTCCAGCTTGCTGTACCTGATTCCTTCCCTTTTAAGCACTTCTTCGGCACGACCGAGCGCCTTTGCGGTCATCCCGTACATGGAGCCCCACAAAATGACGATCTCATTTTTGCCGGCGCCTTCGGCATACCTGGTGAACCTGGAATAGTCATCGATTATCTTCAGTGGGTTTTTCCTGTATACCGGGCCATGACCGGGCGCTATCGTCTTTATTTCCAGCGTTTTAGCCTTCTCTATCGCCTTTTTCACGCTGGCCGTAAAAGTCCCCATTACGTTGGAATAATACCTCATCCCTTCTGATTCAAAGAAATCCACCTCTTCTGAAGTCAGTTCGTCATCGAAGCAATGGTCCCCCATCCTTCCGAACGTGCCGAACATGTCGCATGAGAAGAGCGTTTTGGTCCCTGTCTCATACGTGTACATGGTATCCGGCCAGTGTACGTTCGGCACCGGATGGAAACTCAGCACTTTGCCTTTCCCGAGATCCAGTGTGTCTCCTTCCTTCACGATCCTGATTTTGTCTTCTCCATAAAATGAAGAAACCATCTTCGCAGCCTTGTCGGTGCATATTATCGTAAAGTCATCCTTGATTTTTCTGAAATTTGAGATCCAGCCGGAGTGGTCCGGTTCCATGTGATTAACGATCAGGTAATCGATGCTCTGAGGATCGACGCCCATTTCCTCCAGGCTTTTATAGAGAGTTTCGGGTACACCGTCCCAGCCTATCACACCGTCGATTATTGCGGTCTTTTCTCCATGGACTATATATGAATTGAGAGTCACCCCGTTCATAATATCCCACATTCCCTCAAACAGTATCTCGTCAACGTTCATGGTCAGCATATGTATTCCATCAGCGATTTGCAATTTCTTCATACTGTATCCCTCCATAATAAGTAATTGCCCAATATAAATATAGGATAAACAAAAGTCAGATAGAAAACAACAACCCGTTTTGAGTAAAAAAGTGAGAATAACTTCGTTACAGGCATCAACCTGGTCGTGGACGGCGGAATGACGAGAAAGATGATTTACGAGGAGTAGGATTTATGTAGGATTTTGCAGGATTTATGCGATAAAATCCTATTGAATCATCGAGCTGGTAGAGTTATAATTAAATTTGCAGATAATATTCGGGCAATTAACTCAGCTGGTAGAGTGCTATCTTCACATGGTAGAAGTCGAGGGTTCGAGTCCCCCATTGCCCACCAAATACTGCAAAGCCTTTGAGTTTCAAGGGCTTTTTTCATTATTATCTTCACTGGCCGGCTTCAGCCTCGATCCGCTCGCCAAATGCATTACCGGCAACCATATTATGCGCCCAATGCCCGGCTTTGACTATTATGACCGCGACTATGCTTTTTACTATGTCGCCCAGACAGCAAACCGGATAAAGAACCATAATATCCAACGATGTAAAATGCGTGAGCACATAGACATAAGGGATGAACAGCCCCCATGTGTAAACACTGTCAAAAAGGAACGTTATAAGAGTTTTGCCCCCCGACCGTATGGTAAAGTATGCACAGTGGCTCACCGCATTAAAGCTCATGAACACTGCGCCCGTCAGCATAAAACGGGAAGCCAGCGCACGCACATCGTCAGTGGTATTGTATATACCAGGGATAACGGGCGACAGGACGGCAAGCACACCGCCAACCACAATACAGATACAGACATTGAAAAAGATGAGCCTCCACGCGGTCTGCTTTGCGCGCGGAATATCGTTGGCTCCGAGAGCCTGGCCGACCATAACGGCGACTGCTGAGCCCATGGAGAAAACGATAACATTGAACAGATTCGTTATAGTAAAGGCTATGTTGAGGCCTGCAACCACATTTAGCCCGCGGGTCGAGAGTATTTGCGTCAAAGTGGTCATTCCAAGCGACCATAGCAACTCATTAAACAGGAGCGGCAGCCCCTTGCTGATTATACTGATCGCAAGGCTTTTAGGGATCCTTGCCGATCTGTAAAGCCCTTTAATGAACCGGAACCTGCCTGCATGCCTGTGGGTGTATACAACAATAATGGCAAGCTCCACAAAGCGCGAAATGACAGTTGCGATGGCTGCTCCTTCGACACCCATGGCAGGAAAACCAAGCTTCCCGAAAATCAGTACGTAATTAAGGCAGAGATTTGTCAGCACTCCGGCCAGGCTGGCCTTCATCGGAAGAAAAGTCTCTCCTGTCTCACGGAGCGTTCCGCCGTATACCTGCGAAATAGCGAACGGCAGCAAGCCCCACAGCATTATTTGAAGGTATCTCCTGCCATATCCGAACATGGCTGTTCTCTCGGCTGCGTCCCCTTCACCGGTCAGATACAGGGATATCAACTGGTCTCCGCATGTCAGGAATACAACGATTACGGCCGCAGATGTAAAAACGGCTGCCAAAAGCTTGAACCGAACCGTATATCGCAAACCCTCATGATCTCCCGCACCAAAAAACTGTGCGCTGAATATGCCGGCACCCGCAAGGGATCCAAAAACAGCCAGGTAAAACACGAATATAAGCTGGTTGGCAATTGCGACGCCTGACATCTGGGGCGTTCCTACCTGCCCGATCATAATGTTGTCCAAAAGGTTAACAGCATTTGAAATTGTGTTCTGAACGATTATTGGCAGGACAAGGCGGAAAACTGTGGCATAAAACCGGCGGTCCCCGATAAATGTGTCCCGGATATTTCTAAAAGTGCCTGTCGATGCGGGTTGTCTCATAAGTATCCTCCAGTGCGGCTTTTGCAGACAAAAGCCATTTTACCACAAAAGCAGAAACATAGCCTGACTTCAATATTAAAAATGTGTAACATTACAAACGAAAGATTTGCAATGGTTCAGGAAAGCAAAAAGGCTCAGGAAAGCAATAGGGCTGTAGATGCTACAGCCCTTTCGGTATTGATCTTTTTAGATTTCTTCCTGAGCATGGGTCTTCATACTGCTCAACCCTGGCGGTCAAACTACTCGACCTGAGCCAGTAGACAACTCGACCCGGGTCATCAAACTACCCGACCTGGATCAACTAACTACTCGACCGAGTCAACAAACTACTCGACCTGGGTCGTCAGGAAAAACGGCAGTCCCATCTGCTCGATCTGGTCCAGGAGTTCCTCGAGCTCATCCATATGACGGTCTTCGTCGTTCAGTATCTGTACAAGTATATCCCTTGTTGCATTGTCCCGTTCCTCGGCAGCAAGCGCTATGGCTTCATTATATGCCTTGATTGCGCCTTCTTCCGCGGCACGGTCATATTCTATCTGCTTTGGTATCTCGTTTCCTATTTGGATATTGCTCAGGTTGGATACGATGGGCGTACCGCCGAGAAACAGAATTCTTCCGATAAGTTTTTCGGCATGCCTCATTTCATCCAGCGCCCGCTTTTCAAAGCCTTCATGTAGTTTGCCGTAACCCCAGTCTTCGCACATTTCCGCATGCACGATATACTGGTTGATGGCCGCAAGCTCGTCCGCAAGCAAGGCATTAAGCATACCAATAAGTTTCAGTGATCCCTGCATAAGAACAACTCCTTTCATTTGGTAGTTCGAGTAAATTCATACGGGTTCAGACATGAGCCATCTGCCCGCCGGCTGCTGCCGCATACACACTTAGAACTGCATATGAGTATTTTACCAATTTTTTCTCCTCTTATCAAGACAGGGATCTGGCATGTGCGACAGTTTATAACATTTTATCCCGGAAATCCGCAGAAAACTGAAACGCGCGGAAAGCTGAAATACACGGAAAGCTGAAATACATAGAAGGCCGAAAATGCGCAGAAAGCTGAAATACGTGGAAGGCTGAGAATGCGCGGAAGGACGGAATGCACAGAAAGCTGGAATGCCAGTATGCCCGACACCGTTCCGGAACGCCGGACAAAATTCTTGACCGGCCGTTTACTATGAATTATTATTTTTGTATAAATATAGGTTCGGAGGCAGCCATGGCATATTTTGACACCGAAAAAGTTTCCAGAGAAATCGAGTCATATTTCGGCAGCGAAGATGAAAACAAAAAGATAAAGCAAGCCGCCATCCACCATTATACTGCAAATGAAATGGATAAGGTGCTTGAGCCATTTGCGGGAAAACCTGAAGAGTTCATTACTTTTCTTGAGGAAACCTGGGGATGGAAGGTTGCATTCGACAGAGGTAATGGTATTGTCATTGCAGACGAAAACAAGCCTTTTTGTGTGTGCCCGCTGGACGACAGGGTAAGGTGTCCGAAGCTGTGCAGTTGCTCAGAGGGATTTGCGGAAATGATGTTCAGCAGGGTTTTTGGCCGTCCTGTACAGGCAACTGTAAAAGCATCTGTGATGCGCGGAGACAAATCCTGCGTGTATGAAGTAATACTTACATAGTTGTCAGATCCAGCCCTGTTCCTTCCGGTAAGCAGCATCCCTGGGTGTGCCGAACCCTGATTTCTGCATGTTTCCCATCATTTTGAATATGAACTTATGGCGCAGTCCGCGGCGTGCCTTCTCAAGCCTCTTCCTGGCCTTTTTCGCGATCTTCACAGCTTTACGCCCGATTTTCGCCTTTGTCTCAGGTTTCACATCATCCCATTTTGAAGCCGCCACAGTCTGATTGAGCCGGTATGTTTTGGGGATCCCCCATCAGAACAACTGCCTCGCGATCTGCTTCGTGGCTATGAACACGCCGGCCATGAACGGTCGGTGTACTTCCCCGATCTCTGTCAGCGACACGTAGCCTGCCATATCTTTTTCATCGACCCTTGCCACTCTTGATGAAAAAGATTTAACATAGCCTTCCTTCACACGTCCGATATACTTTCGTCTTTCCACCTGATATTATGCTCCATCTGATTTTTATTCAATAATACATCATATCCTTAATGATAATCAAATCATATATATGTACCATGAGCTTACATTCCCATCCCATATGCCTGCAGCCTGTTCCATATGCCTGCAGACCTGCTTAATGTACCTGCAGCGCAAGGCGGAGTCCGGGCGGCAGACCTGCATATAAGGACAGCCTGCGAAGACATCAACGGTTGTCTGTTGGGCAATTTCAATAACAGATGCATGCCGTAAGCCGCATTTATTCAGTATTATTTCTATTGACGGTCTAATAGGTTTCGGATATCATGTGTTATTATAATAGCAAAGGCGCTGAGGGCCGAAAGCCCGCAGCGCTTTTTTATTATAATTTGCTCGGGCTTCGCCGGCTTATACCTGGCTCGGGCTTTGCCCAGCTTATACCTGGCCCGGGCTTAGCCCGGCAGCCGGCAGACTCAAATTTACAGGAAAGGTGTTCCGGAACCTGCCTGAGAAGCAAAATTTATTGCTGAAACCTGAAGCGATACGCACAAAGGCGTGTATTTTACCGCAGTAAAATACACGCCTCAAAATTTTAAGGGGGAATGAATAATGGATATCACAATGATAGTTGATACCATCTGGGTACTGCTCGCGGCTGTATTGGTTTTCTTCATGAACCTCGGTTTCGCAGCAGTCGAATCCGGATTTGCCAGATCAAAAAATACTGTCAACATCCTGTCGAAGAACTTCATTGTTTTCGCTGTTTCCTCGCTGGGCTTCATGCTGCTGGGATGGGGGCTGATGTTCGGCGGAGACGGTCTGTTCGCAGGAACGCAGCATCTTTCTGTCCTGAGCGGATCCAGCATCGAGTTCTACAAGGATACCCTGACGCCGAGTGTGCCATTCTGGGGAAAGTTCTTCTTCCAGCTGGTCTTCTGCGGCACTGCGGCAACCATAGTATCAGGGGCGGTCGCGGAGCGCGTCAAGTATATCTCCTTTATACTGTTCTCTTTCATACTGACGCTTGTCATCTACCCGATCGTCGGCCACTGGATCTGGGGCGGCGGCTGGCTGGCCAAACTTGGATTCCTGGACTTCGCGGGCGATACAGTCTATTCTTCGGCGGTGGCCTGTCGCTTCTCACAGCTGAGATCATTGGTATCATCGCTGTCGGCGCGTTTACATTCGCAGCGTCCTGGCTGGTCTGGAGCCTTCTCAGGAAAACAGTTGGCATCCGTGTCAGCCCTGAAGAGGAGACCCAGGGCCTCGATATCGGCGAGCACGGGAACTCCGCTTATCCTGACTTTGCTCCGGCAGTTCCTGTTCTGGCTGCCGATAATGGTGCCGCAGCCGGAATATTAAGCCTGGCAGGCACACAGACGATAAGCCATGCTGAAACGCAGAAACCCGCTTACGAGCCTGTATCGCCTGATGTTGCGATCCCCGTGATCAATAGGGCGCATCACGGAGTCAAAATGACAAAGGTCACCATCATCACGAACCAGGATAAATTTACTCAGCTCCAGACCGCTCTTGACAGGATCGGCATCACCGGGCTGACGGTCTCAAATGTCCTTGGATATGGCATGCAGAAGGG
>JAAZKL010000065.1 GCA_012799845.1 Clostridiaceae bacterium | reverse complement strand
TCTTGCTCCCGGACGGTCAGCGGGTCAAGAGTTTTAATTTGACGAAAAATGTCCGTTTGCTGTGACTGGCTCATATTGTCATAAGCGGCAAGGTAGGTATGACTTTTCAGCAGTAAAACAAGCTGGCGGTTCAGCGGCGGCAGCATGACCAGTGTAACGCAAACCACGGTAAGGGCTATCACCGCAACTTCTGCGCCGGGAAGCCCGATAGATGTTACGGCCATTCCCAGGACACCTCCGCAAAGGACGCCGAATACATTTGCGGAAAGTCCAATGCCAAAGGCTTGTGCCGGATTGCCGCTATGATCCAGCATTTCTCCAAGGATGCACCACCAAAACAGGTCAAAAATACCGCAAGCGCCGAGCATCAGCGTATCCACGATCAGATAGTCGGAAGTCTTTCGGCCCGGCAACATAAAGCTGATGAAAGCTCCCATGATCATTGCCATTCCAATGTACAAAATCCTGGAACGCTTTGCTTTCAGAGGCAGGTTGCGCATAATAACAAGCGCCACGATATAAGGCACTGCCCAATACCAGCTCACCAGCCCCGTCAGATGCTCAAAAGCCGGGTTTATGACCTGGTACATCAGCCCGGAATTAATCGTAATGATAAATACAAAAAGACACAGCAATAATAGTGGGTTTTTAATGCTGCCATGTGCGTTATTAATAATTTTTTTATTCCGCTCATTTTCCTGTCCTGCCGGCAGCATCCAAATGAAGGCTGTACCGGTCACAAGGCAAAGCATAGCCAGGCTTAGCCCGATAATCGGCGAGAGATTCATGGCAACCACATTGACTGCGATCATCAAAAGATTGGAATAAATCAGAACATCCGCGCAGGACTTAATACGCTCGTTCCCTGGCGTAAAAGCCCTGAGGAAAAATCCCCATGCTGCTACAGCGCAGCCACTAAAGTATGCACTGATAATCAATCCGCCCAGCCATAGGAGGGAAGGAGCAAAAAAGAATGGGACGGTGGCAGCAAGGCATACGCCCATGCCGGCGAGCATCATATTTTTGGCAGCCGCCTGGGACCTGACAAACAGACCGCAGGTGAGAAGCCCTGTAAAATGAGCGATAATTGCAGCCACTATATAATGACCGGCATCTGTTCCATACAGATCCAGCAGGCTATACAGAACCTGCCCCTCAAACAGGAAGGAGAGCATATACGCAAATGAAAATGAAAAAGCCGCGACGGAAATCCTGCGGGCATTTAAAGCCTTAAATCCGTTCATGCTGTAACCTCCCGCTCAACGGCGGTTTCTTACCGACATATATTTATTCTATCATATACGAAGTCAATAAGATAATAATGGTTGATAAATTCATGCATACAAAAATCCCCCATTGCAAACCCGCTCAAGTCATGGTTTGACAATGGAGGATCTTATTAATTAAGATATATAATTTCCATGATATAAAATAATTGCAGTAAAACTATCATGATATTGACATTTCCGCTTTATTGGAGATGTGCGACTTTGCCTTTGACAGTCTGCGGCAATGATATAAGGCATATTTTTTTCGCAATGACTTTTGCGTGGCAAGGACCATCTTTCTTCCGGATATAATATATGGTAATATAAGAATAAGCATGTTAATCACATCCATACAATTTCACATGCGGCAGCAATGTAACAGACCGGACTGATATGTCAGTCATTCGGATCACTGAACAGGCTGGGCGCTGGTCGGCCTTTCGTTGTTCGACGGCCCGTTCATGAGCGCGCTTGTGCTTATTTTCCCGCAGTTTTTCGTGCTGTTCTTTGTTGCAACATATTTCTACCGAAAGACGGGCAAGGTATACCTCGGGTCATTGATAACAGCGATAATTGTGTCGTGGATCACCTGCGGCGGAGCGGCGTTCTTTTAAAACACACTTACAAAAATGAATACCTTATATCATGAGCGCCCGGATTATCTCAACACAATCCGGGCGTTATGCCAAGCAACCTGTAAATCAATGCTTTAAGTGCTTCTTTTTTCTCTTCAGAGTCATTTTCTCTATTGTAATGAATTACTGCGCTTATACCGAAAAGCAGAAAGTCTGTCAATAAACCGGTTTCTGTTTTCGGCGGCAAAATTTCTCCGCACTGGATATAGTCATGAATCAGTTCGCAGAAAATCGGCCTTAAAGACATGAGCGTTTTTTGATGAAGCATCGTCAATACCTGCGTATTTGCTGCTCCATGGTTCATTTTTGAGTATTCGTCCAAAGAGCTTTCCATATACGGGAAAATATGCTCCAGCAGATCCCAAAATGATAATCCTTTTCCCTCGTTTATGATTTGCCTGATTTTTTCGATGTACGCAATATTGTATTGCTCCAGCACCGCTTCGAATATTTCCTCCTTAGAGGCAAAATGATGATAAAACATGCCGATTTCGCCATTCGCCTCTTTTACGATAGAACGGACAGAGGTTTTTTCATAACCCTGCTGCAAAAACTGGCGAAGCGCTATCCTGACCAATTCCTGCTTTCTCAATTCAGGCTGCATTCGTGCCATTACTCTCTTATCCTTTCTGTGATTTTTTCATGTATAAAACATGCTCTTTATTGTAGCTGCGCATTCCCTTTTTGATTAACATAGGCATGATCAGATATCGATATAGTGCATTGCCCGGATGCAGCCAATTGTCTCCTTTGCTATATAATTCACAACATTTTAATAACTCAACGGGACGTGTCCGGCTTGGTTTCTGATTCAGTCCAGTAAAACTATATTTGGACAAAAATCAATGATATATGGGATTTATAGCACACCCATAATTATACCATTGATATCAAATGCCGCATATGTGTTTCTATTTGCTTCCAGTCTGAAATCATTAAGTTTATCCAAATCTGTCGTCGTATTGGATGGAATACTGCGCGTACACTCCTGGTCTCTGACAAGAAAATCAATAGTAACATTGAGCAGATTACTTATTTGGATCAGATTTTAGACATTCTGATTATTTTTTTCTCATCACCAATGATAAAAACTGCGTCTCCGTCATTTATTCTTATAACTCGCTTATTGTTTTCTTTCTCATACTCCTTGCATCGTTCTTCGAATCTGTCAAATCTGCTCAAATATCTTGAATAATGCGGAAGAACTTCAACATCTGTCAACGCAAGCGCTTTCATCGATATAAGCCCTACCGTATTAAGTTCCGGAGAATACTTGTATACCAGTTCAAGAGTCGGTCCAAATACAAAGGTCGCTGCGCTCCATCCGATCAATATTCGGTTTCTGCATATTATCCTTAAAATATCTTCGCCACGGCATTTTCTAATTGACTCCAATAAATAAAAAGGGTTACCCCCAATAAACTCAACTACACTATATTTTAGGAGTTCTTCACATGGCGAGACATCTATATCAATAATATCAACATGCAGTCCCAAATCTTTTAGTTCATCAATACAACGCGCAACATGGTAGTTTTCTGCCTTGTAAATATTATCTGCAGTTATGACCAGTGCTGCACTAGTATTATCGTCAGATAGATACTTCTTCAATTCATGTTTGACATTATCACTTGACAAACCATTAGAACATAGTATTAACATGCAACCCTCAAAACCCATTAAATATAATATTATTCATAATTTTAGCAAATATTATCAACAGCCGGCAACATATACATATAATAAAATATGCTGTTGGATAGTGCTTTGTCAGAAGAACCGTCCCCTTGACATTTCAGACATGTGATAATATATCATCCTGGTCCAGCGCCCATATGCTTCCTTTATCCTTGTTCAGATACCTGACATTTTCAAAGTCTTTTTTATTTACAACAACAAGGCCATTATTTCGTATGGGGGTTTACAGTTCTGAGATCCAACGTTCAAATGGCACATTTTAATGGGATAATCAAAAACACTTCTTATCCCTCGTATACTTACATCTCTCTACTTTTCCGCATCGATAGCAAAGCTCGTTTTCACAGGTCCCGTTAATGAAGAAGGAGATAATATTATTAACAGTGGTTTGTGCAATGTTGTTAAGGGCCTCCTCGGTCAAAAACGCCTGGTGCCCGGTCACGATCACATTCGGCATGGAGATAAGTCTCGCCAGTGTATCATCATCCATGATATGGCCGGACAAGTCGTTAAAAAATATATCTCCTTCTTCTTCGTACACATCCAGGCATGCGCCGCCGATCTTACGCTCCTTGATTCCTTTGATCAGGCTTTCCGTATCGATCAGGCCGCCCCTGGATGTGTTGATGATAATTACGCCCTTTTTCATCCTGGCAATTGCCTGTTCATCGATCATATGTTTCGTTTCGGCAATCAGCGGACAATGAAGGGAGATAATGTCGCTTTGCTCGAATAATTCATTAAGAGACAGGTATTCAAAACCTGCATTTCCCCTTGGAAACGGGTCATAAGCAACCGTCCGCATGCCGAATCCGCGGCAGATATCGCCGAAGACGCATCCGATTTTCCCGGTGCCGATAATTCCGACTGTTTTGCCATGCAAATCAAAACCGGTAAAGCCGTTCAGTGAAAAATTGAATTCCCTTGTCCTGTTATAAGCCTTATGGATCCTTCTGACCAGGGCCAACAGCATTGCCATGGTATGTTCGGCGACTGCATAAGGCGAATATTCCGGCACATGCACCACGTGGATCTTTCCGTAGCAATACTTTATATCTACATTGTTGTATCCGGCGCAGCGAAGTGCGATCAGCTTCACGCCATATCCATGCAGTTTATCGATAACTTCCTTGTTTACAGTATCGTTTACAAATATGCATACTGCATCGTAGCCTTCGGCGAGCTGCACCGTATCCGGGCACAGCTTTGCTTCATAAAACTTGATCGTGATATCTTTATTTTCAATACTTCTTTCAAAGCCGGGTATATCATACGGCTTTGTATCAAAAAAGGCAACTCTCAACTTAAATCACTCCATCGTATTCCGATTTTATAGTTACAAATATGTTTCCCAGTTCTCAGCGAGTTTACAAGAAAGTTATCGGGAAAGCTGAAATTTCATGGCCTGTATGTATCTTTTTCAACCATTTCATAAATACTTTCTCCTGCCTTCGAGGTTTGGATCCAAATCGTCGGGTGCTCATCTGCATTAAAGTGCATTATGCCATGCCCCAGTTCATGCAACAGGTTATACCAGTGAAAGTAAGTATCAAACCTTTCACCTGCATGTTTCCCTCCCAGGATCGAGTCAACAATTTGATTCTGATCCGGAGTTCCCCTCCCGTATCTGCCGGTGATAATTTCTATTGCCTTTTTGTCCGTATCCATATTCACACTCCTCAAAAATACAGATGACTTTATTGATCCATTTCGAATATCCGGTGTATGATTACTTATAAATAGCGTAAAAATCAGATTCCAGGTCTTCCATCCTTTTCTCAAACCAGGTTCTCACATCGTCTAGCGCCTTGTTATATATGTATTTGCCCAAAGTGTTCAGGAAGAATTCCAACAAGCTTTCTGATGCGATATATCCAATTTGCTCATCTCTTTCCTGGTAGAAATAGTTCCTGATCTCATCAAGCAACCTGCCCTTATCTTCTTTTGTCAAATTGTAATGCGAGAATAAGCTTTTTTCCACAGGCCATCCCCTCCTGGTTACTGCATTTTTATTGCTGACCGATATATCTTCAATAAGGTTCCTGACTATTAACTTATTCTCCGGGTGCGGTTTGTCCATTCTTGAAGTTACTACTACAATCATATCATACCGGGGTATGACATATAAATACTGCCCTCCGAATCCACTGGAGTAATATACTTTATTTCCATGCAATTCACTGATCCACCATAAGTAGCCGAAATCTCCCTGTTCGGGATAATCTGCCCATATTTGCGGCATAGTAGATTCGGCAATATAATCATTCGAAATAAGCGTCTTGTCTTCCCACGTTCCATTGCACAAATATAAATAACCCAGTTTTGCAATGTCTCTCGCTGTAAGCCTTAGATCCTCTATTGTATTGAAACCCGGATCCCATTGATAATCAACTATTCCCATGGGCCTGAACAAGTTGGCATCTACGTATTTTATAAAATCCTCGCCTGAAAGATGTGATAATGAATATACAAGGATTTGGGGATCGGGTTTATAAGAGAATACTCTGCCCGGTTCACTTATGACATCCAACTCAAAAGCAAGGCGGATGTCATCATATATAAGATTGTCAGGATTACTGTAATACTCGGGAGGACGCCAATTTAGTCCTGTGCTGTTTGTCAATGCATGCTTCAATGTTATCTTGCGAATGTTTTCATCAATCGGATCCGGCACCTGGTTTTTAAAAATGTCTGCTATCCTCTCATCCAGTGAACCGATGATATTTTTGTTCAATGCTGTTCCCACTGCCGCGGAAATGAAGCTTTTAAAAATGCAGGCTGTATTCTGCAGTGAATATTTATTATATCCATTAAAGTACTTTTCAAATATTATGCTGCCATTTTTTATAGCCAATATGCTGTTAACATGCCGAAAGTCTTCTTTTATGGCATTAAGCATTTTCTCAAAGATACCGGGATCTATATCCTGTTTTTCCAGTAATGATTCTTTCCATGATCTCGTCGGATAGTAAATACTATCTGCCACGCTTATTCCTTCTCTCAATCAGATTTTTTATCCTTGACCGATACGTTGATTACATTGCCGTTCTCATCCACATCATAGGTTCCTTTACTCATATCCAGAATACAATAGCGATTTTCCCAAGGATCTGACACTACAGCACATTTCCCAATATCAATATCAAATGGTCCGTATTCCAGTTTTCCACCTGCCTTAATAAATTCGGGCAATGCTTTTTCAACAGAATCAACTTTCATATCGACCATCGGGTTATGTTGTGTAACAAGTACTAATTCTGTTATTCCATTCTGCATTCCCAAGCCACAAGCATTTTCCGTTCTCCAAAGGAGTCTGAGTCCCAAGGCCTTCTGGTAGAATGTGAGCCCTTCGTCGATATCATCAACATAAAATGAAACACAATCTACATTCTCAAACAATGGAGATAAACGCATATCTTTTTCCTCCTGATCTGCGATTTCTTTTGCCTTAAGAAAATCAACCCTCCATAATAAAGCAATAATTTACCATATACATTATTTAATTATACTTATATTTTATCTTCTTTCCAAATACAACAATTTAAGAACAACTGCGGAAGTACCGCGAACTGCCCGCAGTTCCCTTTGCTGACACATGCAAACGAGTAATAAATAACTTCTTCCGCGGAACGCCCGAAGTAATATGCAAAGCCTTTTATCTCTTCGTTGACGTTTGGGCAGAACTGTTCGAACAATTTCATAGTTTTTTTGATGCTTTCTTTTGGTGCAGGCTTTATGAAGTGACTCCCCTTGAAGAAGAACCCGACCTCCGCCGGATAATACTTCTGCAGCAGTTCCGCTTCCTTCCTGCCGATCTCATAGGATGACCCTTTTAATGTGATGTGCCTGTAGATAGCTTCTTTCACATTAACATTGCTCATATTGCTTCCCCTTTCAATAATGTTCTCCTGATTGTAAGCAAATTATAATGCGGCCCGGCAAAATTGTTTTGATTAAAGTTGCTGACTTTGATGACTGGCTCCCGTGACAGCTACGGCTGCGGGAATATGATTTGATAAGACTCTTTCAATATTAGCTATTGTAAAAAATCATATTAGCTAATTATGGACATATTAGCTAATATATTATATAATATAGCTAACATAGAAAGGAGTGGTAAGTTTGAAGGTATCGTCCACAGAAGTTCAGAATAGCTTTGGCAAATACCTGAAAATCGCAGTGGATCTGGAAGATGTCATAATAACGAAGAATGGCCGCGAGGTCGCGAAAATAGTTCCCTGTGAACAGAGAACCGCCGTTTCTGAAGAAGCCTCGAATTACATTTTCAATGACCGGTGGAAACTGAGCTATGAGGAATTCCTCAAAATGGTTGAAAAATCAGATCTGCGGTACGAATATATAGACGGCGAAGTATACTTGCTTGCTTCACCAGTCTACAACCACCAGGTCACGGTTTCAGAAATCTACGGTATTTTTTTCAACTGGTTCAAGGGAAAGAAATGCAGACCCCTGACTTCTCCATTTGATGTCACGCTGAAGAAAAGCGAAAGCAACATTAACGTCGTACAGCCTGATATCATCGTCATCTGCGATACCGACAAAGTCGATGGATCCGGCAAATACCAGGGCGTACCGACACTCGTCGCGGAGGTGTTGTCCAGGTCTACGAGAACCAGGGACATGCTTAAGAAACTCGACCTGTACATGAAGACAGGCATTAAGGAATACTGGATGGTTGACCCGGACAAGAAAGAAGTCTCCGTTTATTATTTTGATAAGTATGATATAGAAGACCACACCACCTATATCGGTGATATGATCGCAAAATCAAAGGTTTTCAGCGGGCTTGAAGTTAAGCTGACAGATATATTTGCATTCTGATACCCTGTGCTTCATAGTCCGTGACAGATATCACGGTCACCTGTATTCCCGTGCAACGAATTGATCCATTTGATATCCGCTGCATTTATTAAAAAATTCCCATATGACATACAACCTTATGAAATTAGATTCATCCTCATAAAAACGTTACCATAAAAGCGGGTATCTTCTTTTCAAATTCACGAATTAAGTATACAATTAAACTGATATTATAAAATTAACCAAAATGGGAGAATTTTATATAACCAGATGAATCATCAGCCTTCATATGATAAGATAAGGAAAGTCTATGAAGCTATGGGTATCCAGTGCGATATGCTTTTGCTGGCACGGGACGGCATATCTGCAAATGAGTTGGAGCGGACAGATGCGACAATATTGCATGTCTCTCCGATCAACAGTTTCCCAAGCGGCGTTACCGCCAGGATGACATCATATGTTTTTTGCTTTCATTGATCGTGACCCGGATAAACCATGCCTTAATATGTTCATCACCATTAAATGTATTTTTGCTTGAAAGGTACTTGATGAAGACGTCCTGGACGATATCACAGGCATCAGCATTGCTTTTCGTATAGTTGAACGCAATGCCGAATACAGTATTCCTGTACGTTTTATAAATATTTATGAAGCTGTCGTCTGTATTTGCCAGGGATATCATTTGTCTGTCACACTCCTCTGTCTTACACTAATAACATCCTGTAAATCCGGAAAAGGTTACATTAATTTTTAATGATCCGGACTTTTTATCAGAGTATGAGGAAAATGTTATAACTGAGCTAAAGCCAGCAAAAGCATTCGAGGCTTCTGCCGGCTTTTAGCCCGATTGCCCCTTTACCCTGTTTATCGTCTCTC
Source organism: Clostridiaceae bacterium (assembly GCA_012799845.1). Classification (GTDB taxonomy): domain Bacteria; phylum Bacillota; class Clostridia; order Acetivibrionales; family DTU013; genus DTU013. The sequence goes on along the minus strand of JAAZKL010000065.1, from coordinate 1,650 downwards.
CTCCAAGCGATATTACTCCTCCGTACCCTGCATTATTCAGGTCGATCAAAATCCGAGGATCCGTTGAATTTGAATTGGGGTAATTCCTGAGCAATGCGATTATTGGAAACTGCACATGAAGTCAGCAGCATGATTACCAGCGAAACTGCACAAAGCCTCTTGATACTGTTTTTCAAGAGAACCACCCCTTATTATGATATTTAAGGAAAACAGGCCCATCTGTTTTTCTTAATATATCATATGGGTAGATTTTTTTCAATAAAATGGTGAATCAAGAAAGCTGGCAACACCTGATTCAGCCATTCTATACGGACGGTGGAACAGCGGTGACAGCTTGTACGTATCCGTTGATGCCTTCTGTAAAGTCAAAATATGATACTGGTCACAATTGCTTCTTTCGAAATATAAGTACTGAAAGAGAAATAAAAATAAGCGAGAGCAGGCAGGAAATCGCGACAGTGCTATAAAGAGAAGACACCTCTATGGAATTCATGATCAATCCCATATTATCCGTCGATAAAGAAATGGGGTTGTACCTATGCACTGCAGGTATGATGTTCATTATCATACAGATAACCACGACAACACCTGTTATGAGCAGGCATCCATAATTGCTTCCTGTCAATGAAGCTGAAAATAATAACGCCGCCAGCAAATACAAGCCAAACAGCCATAAGCAGAACACAGAAAACAACAGATTCGATGTTCCGTCCTCCGGGAAAAGATAAACCGTGTAACCATAAGTAAGCCCGAAACACAGGGCAATACTCGCAGTCCAGGTCATAGCCATACAGGTGTATTTTGAAAGAATTACCGCCGTTCTGGACAATCCTTTTGTCAGTAAATTGATAAGCGTTCCCTTTGATAACTCTGAGGACAGAACACCACTGAATAAAATAACCATTACAAACAGTCCGACTTGCGTTGCATTCTTGAAAAACTGCGTCCATGCATCGCAGGCGGTCGGCTCCGGCAATGTAATCATGACACCGTCTGTCACAAGGCTTTCAAGAAGTTCAGGCAGCAGTTTTGCCATAAGAGGATTGGTGATCCCGAAAGCCGCAAAAACCATCAGCATAATAAACAGTTTATATGTTTTTATATATTCGAATATCTCTTTCTTAAAAAACGCTGAATAGCCTTTCATCGAACCACCTCCATAAACAGGCTCTCCAAAGCAGGTTCCATCACTGCAAATTTCAACGGGACAATACGCTCTCGCGATAACAAATCCAGCAGAAAATGTCCGTCCACATCGCGGCCTTTCATCAGCACAGTCACGACATTTTTATTGCGTGACAGGCTTATCGCCGGCTGCTTCAACTCTTCCTCATTCTCGAAAAAGCAAGCTTCTTTTTCATTCTCGAATTCAAGGACGAACCCATTATGCCTGTAACGATCCTTTATTTCAGAAAGCGTTCCGCAAAGCGCAAGCTTTCCGCCATGCAGCACCGCAATACGATCGCAAATTCTTTCAACATCCGACAAAATATGAGTTGAAAATAAGATTGTTGTTTTTCCTTTGGCCGCCGACAAAATATCAAGTATTTCCTTCCTGCCGACCGGATCGAGCGCTGATGTAGGCTCATCGCATATCAGAAGTTTTGGCTCGTTCAGCATGGCCTGTGCGATCCCGAGACGTTGTTTCAT
>JAAZKL010000064.1 GCA_012799845.1 Clostridiaceae bacterium | reverse complement strand
TGCGTGGACATATACTAGCACTTGAAGGGATGTGAAGTTGATGCAGTTTCTTTGCATTGGAGTGAATGGCAGCACAGACCTGGTAATGCAGCATATAAACGAGGAACTCCGGCAACTGAAAAACAAGAAGATCAGCTATTCCATCAATGAGATAAATTCTGAAGGCTCGGCTTCCATAATCTGCACCATCAACGACGGCAGGTTCTACAGAGAGAAATCCCTGGAATCATACAAGGTTCTCAAGACCTATATATCAAATGCCCTGGCCGACTATATCATAAGGCAGTATGAAGAGAAACTCATCATGAGGATCATAAACAGCAACTTTTGTTATTTCAATGCTGTCGAAAAAAAGGAGATATTGCAGAGAGCGCTCAGCATTATAAGAAACGAGGACAAAACATTCATCAACAGCCTGTTCCAGATCAGGAGAAGAAACGTCATCGTCAGACGGCTCATGGACTATTTCGACAATTCCAACAGCATCATTCTGGACGGTTTCGTCAATTTCCGGCTGAAGGATTACATCAGGAACCTGGAGGAAATTGTCGACAAAGCAGTGGATGACTTCCTGATGGACCGGGAGTACCGTGAATTCATCAGATTGTTGCGATATTTTGTAGAAATCCAGGAACCAAAGATCGACACGGTTCACGTGATAGTTAATTATGACAACAAGTATACGCTTCTGGACGGATCGAAGAGGGAAATAACGAATGAGTGTATCCAGGAGTATGTAAATGAGATAACGGAGGGCGAGATCAATTATGATGACCTGCTTGTAAGCTCGCTGATCACATTCGCGCCGCGGAAGGTTGTGATCCACAGCATGGGCCATTCCAGGAATAAGGAGCTTATGGAGACGATAAAGAATGTTTTCTACGGCAGGGTCATCATATGCCAGGGTTGTGAATTATGCTCGATGAGGATGGCAAAGAGCGAAACGAAAAAATAGCCGGGAAAGCGGGATTTATTATCATTGAAGCGGAATACGGAGGGCTCGCTGTCGAGTCCTCCGTTTTATGACATAATAATTTATACATGTTGAAGTTTTTACAAAAAATTTTAGATATTATATTGACATTCTGAAAACAGATGATAAAATATACGTGTAACACAAGATGATGTATAAATTCTACAGAACAGGTACATAATATAGTTATCATTATATAAATTTTATACAAAAGATAAAGCGCCAAGAAACAAGAGATGAAGCAGCGAGTACACTAATGATGAGATCCGGGGAAAGAAAAGAGAGTCAGCGACTCTCTTTTTCCCTTTTATACGGGCTTTTATCGTTGTCAGCCTGTGAACCATCTGATAATATATAGTAAAGTGTTAACTTCGGGAGGTTATCCGTTTGCGGGTAGTCGGTTTCACAGGTGCAAGCGGCACGGGCAAAAGCCACAGGGCATCCTGGGTCGCCAGGGAAAGAGGTATACAGTATATAATAGACGATGGTCTTTTCATAAAGGAGAACCAGGTCATTGCGGGCTATTCTGCCAAAAGGGAAAAAACAAGGGTAGGCTCCATCAAGCGGGCTCTTTTCACTGATGACGGGCACGTACGTGAGGTTGTCAGAGCCATAGAACAACATAAGCCGGAAGCCATCCTGATCCTCGGCACTTCTGACGGCATGGTGGACAAAATCGCCGAAAGGCTTGGACTGCCTGAAGTCAGTGAAAGGATATACATCGATGAAGTTGCCGATGAATTTGAAATCAAGCAGGCCATCGCAACGAGAAGAGAACAGGGAAAGCATGTCATTCCTGTTCCGACATTCGAGATAAAAAAAGATTTTTCAGGGTATTTTCTTGATCCTCTGCGGATTTTCCGCCGAAAGGGGAAGCTGAGTTTCCAGCCCGAAGAGGAGAAGTCCGTTGTAAGGCCTACCTTCAGTTATCTTGGAAGTTATACCATATCCGACTACACGGTATACCAGATCGTTGAATATGTTATCAGCAGCATCGATGGTGTCAGCAGGATATCCCGTTTCAGGGTCGAGAACCATCCCGACGGTATTTACATGGAAATAGATCTCGTGCTCCGGTATGGGTTCCCGATCCGCGCGCTTGTGCAGGAGCTTCAGCAAAAGGTGTCTGATGAGGTTGAACGGCTCACTGCCCTGAATATCAGGCAGTTCAATGTAACAGTAAAGAGCCTTGTGGTCGAGAAATAGAAGGGTTCCGCGCCAGGGATCTGCGGCAGGGTTCCGTGCCAGGGATCTGCGGCGGATCCTGCAGCAGTAAGATGAACAGGCATTTGTCGGGTGCCGGAACGGATCCTGTATCAGTAAGATGAACAGACCTTTGCTCGGTGCCGGAACAAGTCCTGCAGCCGGAAGCAGACCGGGCGTAACCTTTCGCGGTGCCGATAAATATAATGTACCGGGGAATCGTGTTCCCCGGTGTTTTTATTTATTCGCGGAAGGTGATATGGATGCGTGCGAACAACTCATTTGTGCCAGGCGGTAAGCGTGCCGGCGGAGCAGAGTATACCAGGGGAGCGGATCAAACCAGCGGGGGAAAATATGTCGGCGGGACAGGGCCTGTTCTGCCGCCCTGTGCATATATCCCGGAAGGAATGCCCTGCATGAGGCAGCGGGGCCGGTTCCGGCAACCGCCATTTCACTTCTGTGGGCAGCCGTTTCAGGTTCAGAGGCAGCCTTTCCAGTACCAGGGACAGTCGTTTCAGGTTCAAAGACAGCCTTTCCAGTACCTGGGACTGCTTCATCAATACCAGAGACAGCCTTCTTCATATATAAGGTTCATGAATGCTGTTCCGGGCTCGCAGCCTGTCGATATTTACGCCAACAGCAGCCTGATAGCCCGAAACTTGCCGTATAAAGGCTTCACAGAATATATGCAGGTGTTTCCGGGGATCTATAACATGACGGTATTCGCGGCAGGGACTACCGGACCGGTGCTGCTGGATGCTGCCGTCGAGATACCTGTGAGGTCGATAAATACAGTGGCGCTGACGGGTATACCGCCGGCACTGAGCATCAGGCCGTTTTTCGAAACAGTGGTACAGGTACCACAGGGACGCCTGTATCTGCGTTTCGCCAACCTGGTGCCAGACAGTCCTGAAATGGACCTGGCACTCTCAAACGGTACTGAATTGTTCAATAATGTGTCGTTCGGCATGGTTACCAATTATTTATCCGTTCCCGCAGGAACGTATATCTTTTATGTGAAGCAGAGCAACACCGACAACACTTTACTGTATGTGCCCAATATGCATCTGCAGGAGGGACGGTTCTGCACGATATACACGGTGGGCAGGATGGACGGGAGTGTACCGCTGCAGGTACTCATCCCGCTGGATGGGAATTCATATATCCAGGTGGGCTGAACTGCTGCTTATACCGGTGGGATGAATCGTTATCAGTACCGAATGGGTGATCCACTGTCAATAGCGGTTGGGTTAACAACTACTGGCACCAGTTGGGTGAATCGTTACCAGTAAGAGCTGAGTGTACAAAATTTGGACTGTTGAGAGAAAATTTCCTTAATTTTTCGGGTTAAGGGCACGATAACTCAAGGTAACTCTGTTTTATGTAAATCGTTTATTGCCAAATGACAATATTTTCGCCGTTTTTTATTGCAACAATCAAATTTTTGTACACCCAGGTCAGTATTTCCCGGGATTTTAACCGCCGTAAAAACTACTTCAGGCTGCAGAAACCCTTCAGCTTCTGTATGCTGCGCGGCAGCGCGTCCTTTGAGTTGCCCCACGGGGCGTCGTTATAGCGGTAATCGAACTTCTTAGTGAACCACTCCAGTTCCTTCTCGATCCTGTCCATATGATCAAGCTGCTGTTCCATCAGGATCCTGAGGAACGCTTTCCTGTTGCCGGCATTCAGGTACTTCTCTGCTGCCTGGATGAGCATTCTGAGGTGCACCAGGCAGAACCCCTTCTTTTCCGAGAAAGTCTTCCTGAAATCGCTTTCCCGCGACCAGAGGTACATAATAACGTCCAGATACCTGTCCATCGTATATTCCAGGCGGCCGCAGATGGTGCAGCTGTTTTCCAGTTCCAGCAGCAGCTTAAGCAACTTTGAAGCCGGTCCCGGGTCGGCCTGGTTTTTTGAGCCGAGTTTAGCGACAAGGGAACCGAACGAAAACCCCGCGCCCTTGTCGCCGCCGGAGCCCGCAAGCAGCGGTTTTGCAGCATCCTTCAGTTTGCCGAGTTGTTCCCTGATATGTGTATCAGTGATGAGACCCAGCCCCAGGCGGTTTTCCTGCCTGTTGTACAGCAGTTCATAATGCCTGCGGCAGAATCCCTTTTTGTTCGTGTCGATCCGGCAGTCCGGTTCCATCAGGGACGGGCCCAGGTAGTATTCGATATATTCCTTTTCCAGCTTGCTTTCCAAAAGACAAAGCGGACATTCGCAATCCTCGCCGAATGCTTCGGTTACCGGTATGGTGTAGATTTTTTCCTTCATGCAGCCCTCTCCCTTTAATTATGGTACAATCACAATTGAACCGGAACGATTCCGGACAACTAGATTATAACACATTTTACCCATGGAAAATTTTCGGATGCGGAAAATTTATCGCAAAATCTGTGATTTGATGGCGCAAATTGGGTATATGAAGAATCGTAGAGACACATCATCGAATGTTCATCATCGGAGGTTGCCATGCACTACAAGGGCTATGACATATACGAAGACGGGAACGGTATCAGGGTAGAGGGGATAAGCGATTTCGACCCGGTCCACATATTCGAATGCGGGCAGTGTTTCAGGTGGTATAGGGAGCCGGACGGCAGCTATACCGGCGTTGTCAGGGGGAAAGCTGCCAACGTGTCTTACCGCCCTGGGGTTCTGAAGCTGGACAATGCGACGGCGGAGGACTTCAAACAGGTGTGGTTCGACTATTTCGACCTCGGCAGGGACTACAGACTGATCAAGGAAGCTGTCATGACTGACGGGATCATGGAGAAGGCCGTGAACTTCGGCAGCGGGATCCGCATTTTGAGGCAGGAACCATGGGAAACGCTGGTATCGTTCATTTTGTCAGCCAACAACAGGATACCGAGGATAATGAAAATCATATCTGAAATTTCAAGGCTCTTTGGTACTGAAATAAGGTATGCGGGGAAATCATACTACAGCTTCCCGGATGCACAGGTCCTTGCGGTGCAAAGCCTCGAGCAGATTGCCGAGTGCAGGGCGGGCTACAGGTGCGGCTACATACATGAAACAGCTGCTGCTGTGGCCGGATCCGGGTTCGATACTGAAAGGCTGGCAACGATGCAGACGGCCGATGCCCGAAAGGAGCTTATGAAATACAAGGGTGTCGGCGGCAAGGTGGCTGACTGCGTGCTGTTGTACAGCGGCATCAAGTATGATGTATTTCCCGTTGACGTCTGGGTCAAACGGGTCATGGAAGAACTATATTTCGGCCGTGAGGCCGGTTTTCCCGAAATACACAGGTTTGCTTCTGAGAAATTCGGGCAGTATGCGGGTTTCGCCCAGCAGTACCTGTTCTATTATGCAAGGGAGCACAAAATCGGCATATAGGAAATAATAGGTACGCTATACAGATTCGTTATATGCACCCTACTGATACACATTATGAACATCCAGCTGATACGCATAATAGACACCCTATTCTTACATATTATATACACCTCAATGATACACATTATTGGCACCCTATTCAGACACATTATGTGCACTTTCAAAATAGAATGTACTGAAGGGAGAGTGTTCATATGTACGGCATTGCCATACTCGACTCAGGCAATTACGCGCTGAGGCTATGCTCCATCCTGGAGAAGAAAGGATATGTCTTCGAGGTAATCCCGACCCCCTGCCAGATCGCAAAGGGCGGCTGTGGGTATTGCCTGAAATTTCCCCTCGAATACAAGGATATCGTGCTGCAGGAAGCCCTTTTCAACAGGATCGCAATAAGGGAAATATACAAAATCGAACCGCAGTTGATGAAGAACAACTATGTGAAAATATACTGACCGTTCTGCCGTCCGTTGCCGCACAATCCCGGGTTTTCGCAGTTGATGCGACCTTTCCGGAAAGTTCCTTTTATTGGCATCAAAATCATCTGAACAATAGAGAAAAACAGAGGCAGGATGAACTAAACAGCGCATTACAGGCGTAATTGCGGTTCCTGTATGTTGTTGGCGCACTGAAATCAATGATATAATGTAATCACAGAAACGGCACGGGCAAGGCGCCCGAAGGCCGAAGAAAAGACCGCTGGTCTTTGAAAACGAAATATATGTTTAGCCTGAAATGTCCGGATAACCTATTATTTTGAACCTACCATCGTTAATATGGGAGTCCGGGGTTTGAGAGCAGATGCCAGACCACAACCTAATTCCGACACACGTCCTGTACGTGTTCGGCGGTGGTAGACAGAAGCTTTCAACAGGACACCCACCTAGCCTCGGGCTAGGTGTCAAAATATAGGGAAACGGCTTTTCGGGTTTATTAAAAATGACAGAGGACTTATCTTTACAGACAGTCCTCTTTTTTTGTCAAACCCAGGCTTCTTCTCAGCCCCCTTCGGACCATTCCCTCGGTTCCTGCCACTCTTCCCGGATTTTCAGCGTTTCGGCGTCGAGGGAAGGTTTTGGACGCCTGGCAGACGCATTATCAGGAGATGTTCCGGGTGAAACCGGGTTGGCGGCTTCATTCACAGCGTCCGGCGCCGGTTCTTTGCCTGGGGACGCATTATCTTTCCAAAATGCTGCCATGGCCTTATTCGTGGACCCGGGGTCGTCTTCGGATGATACGTGTTTCGCAGGTTGAGGCCTGACACTGGGCGATTCTGGCATGGAGCCGATTGATTCGGGCCTGCGGCCGGGTGATTCAAGCCTGACACCGGGTGGTTCGGGCCTGATGCCGGGTGATTCAGGCCTGCGGTTGTTGATCTGTGCCAGCCTGTTTTCCAGCATATTGAGCCGGATCGAAAGCTTCTGCGCTTCTTTTGCCAGTTCCATATATGCGTTTTTCAACTTCGGCATTTCTTTTTTGAGTTCCGACAGTTCGGCATCCATTTCGCTTATTTTGTCCTGCATCTCCTTGAAAACACCCAGGACCAGCGACTTAAGCTCATTGCCCGATGCATCCCCTCCTGAAGCGGCCGAAGACGGGGACCGTTGGAACGGCTTTCCGCCGGTGATGCTGCCGGTGTCCATGAATACCAGGCTGAAACCGCTGGAGACTACGCCAGGGTAGATTCCCGGTGAAAGTGCAGAACTGTCCCTGTCTGTAGAACCGTTCCCAAGTGCAGAACCGTCCCCCTTCCACAAGTCCTTGTAACAGACGCACTGGAGCCTGCGCCCCGGCTGGGTTCCGTATCTTGCAGGCCGGGTCCGGTTATCGCCTGACAGGGAGCCGGAACAGTAGTATATTACATCGTTCCTGACCCAGTATACGATGATCCTGTCATTTACCTGGACGACCGATGCGTTATCAAACGGATGGACGGAGGAGTGCAGCACGGTTTCGGCGGACCAGAGGTTCCTGTCCGGCGCCTTCTGCTGGCAGACCAACTCGAACAGCTTCGGGGCACGCCTCTGGTAACACAGGTGGATCGTGCCGGATGGATCCATGATCGCATGCGGGTATTCACAGTTGCCCTGGTATTTCGTTATTGCTGTGAAATCGCTCCAGTGCTTCCGGACGGTGCTGAATTTCTTGTACCCCAACTGCAGGTATTTGCCGTCATACGACTGGTAGAACGCGTATATGTTCAGGTCTGAGTCATACAGGACCGAGCACGGTATGCTGCTTCCCGAAACATAGTCCACGATCTTCGGCGTTCCGGGCTTGTTGTTCTTCAGCATCTGGTATGCGAGCAGAAACGAGTTGTCGTGCTGAAGTACGTAGAACAGGAATATCTCATCATCCAGCGGAGCGACATAGAGGTGTTTGTTGTAGACTGCCGGGGTCTTGCTGTTGAGGACGGGGAAGGTTTTCACGTATTGCCCGTCGGTTTTGGCATAGCTGATGTTGCCGTCGTTGTCCTGGAACAGTACGTGATAAAAACTGTCCCGGCCCAGCTCTGCGTAGAAGTACTGGTGCACGTTCCTGGCAATGACGGTGGCGTTGCTCCAGATGCCGCCCCTGTCAAGGGTGCTGCAGTAAAGGTTCTGCCTCGTATCACAGTAGAAATTCCGGATCTGCCCGTCGGACTGCCTGAATATATAGTGCCTGTTATGGAAATTGTACATGACTGACCACTCACCAATATAGATTACACTGTTTAATATATATGAGGGTCCGCCGGTCATTTATATTCATTGTGTTCTGTAATTTATCACAAATATTTACCATCAACATATTATGAAAATGAGAGGGAAATCGAAAAAACAGCTTTAACTTTAATGCGAAGGGGGATATAAATATGGGTTATAAACATGATAAAGTGCTTCCCGGCCTGATAAGCGAAAGGGACCTGTGCAAAATCAGGGAAGCAGTTTGTATACAGGTAGAAAAAATATATGATTCATGCAAGGAGAAGGATTGTATCGAAGATGCGAGAGTTTTCTTCAAGAACCCTGACAGGATGAACTGGCTGGTCTGCCATGCTATCAACGTGAAGGCCAGGCGCGCCGAAGTGGTCAAGGTTTTCTCCGATGTGGAGGAGGTGCCCTTCAAGAGGGGTTTCTATACGGTTGACATCAAATTCTTCATCAGGGTCACGCTGGACTTCTTTGTTCCGAAGCGCAACGGCGGCATTAAGATCATAACGGTCCCAGGCATCGTTATGTTCGACAAGAAAGTCATCCTGTTCGGCTCGGAAGGCAATGTGAAGATATTCAAGTCTCACTTTGTGGATCAGGGTCTTGACAATCAGGGCACGTCAGCACTGCAGCAGGATAACCTTCCCATTTCGAAGATCGAAGTGGCAGAGCCCATAACGCTCAATGCGAAGATAGTGGAAGTCCTTGAAAGTGCCTGCGATGACGGATGCGACAGGAATATACCCGCAACTGTCAGCGATCTTCTTGAGGATATCGACTTCGATGACACCGATCTGCTCAGGGAATCCGGCGAAGACAGGCATCTTGTGATAGCCAGGCGGGTAGTGGCAACCATCGGCCTCTTCTCGATCATCAAGCTCGCAAGACATGTCCAGCTTCTTGTGCCTGCGTTCGACTTCTGTGTTCCCAACAAGCAGTGCGTAGCGGCAACTGATGAAGATGCTTGCGGATTGTTCGACACCATCGATTTCCCGATAGACGAGTTCTTCCCGCCTCAAAAAGCAGATTTCCCCGGGGCTGAAGAGGGCAGCAGATCTGTTGCGGAAGATGAGTGAAGCAGTCCTACATAAAGGGGTGGCAGTGCCATCCCTTTATTACTGTCGTTTTCCGCCGGTACATATTCAAGGGGGCAAAAGCCCCCTCAAATGAATGGACGCATGCGGCCGGTATGAGCGCATGTTTTGAGAAACAATCATTCAGTATGATGCTGGCAGGATCTGCTCCTGCAGTATCTGCTCCCGTGCCCCGTTACATGGTTCTTCCAGGTATCAGCAGGTTGATCACCCCATACACGAGAGCGCCCAGTATTGCACCGAGTACGGTCACATCATAGCCTGTGACGAAGAACTTGACGACGTAAATAATCACAGCCGCGACAATGAAACCGGTCAGTCCCCTGCCGAACGGTGTGGCATCCACACCAAGGACCCTCTGCACGAGATAATCAAGGACAGCGATCACGGCAGCGGCGATAATCAAAGACCAAATTCCCGATATCGTGAAACCGGGAGTCAGGAATGCTGTAACAGCAAGCACTATCGCACCGACCAGCCATCTTACCAGCAGGTGGCCGATGCTGAAGTGCTGCGTTCTTCCAACATTTTCAGCCAATCACATCACTTCCTTTCAAAGGATATATGAAAATGCAAACCGCCGTCAGTTATTATTATTCTTTTGCTTTCATATGTTTATACCGGAGGGATCATCTTATTTGTTTACTTTTAGACTAAATTTTGATAAAATGAATAAACCGTGACAGACTTCGCTCCGCAGCCGGAAGCGGAGTTTTTGGCATAGGCGGATTTTAGCATGGGTGGATATGTGTGGAAAGACGCGTCATGTGGGTATAATACAACTCGAAGCGTTTTCGGTAAAAATGGCGGGGAATGTTTATGTTCAAGGGATTGTTGAGCGATGCAAGGTCCATAGCGAAGCGGGATCCGGCGGCAAAAAGCACACTGGAAGTGTTTTTGCTGTACCCGGGGTTCCATGTCCTGATTTATCACAGGATCGCCCACTGGCTGTATAAGAAGAAGGTGTTTTTCCTTGCCAGGCTGATATCCCAGTTTGCCAGGTTCGTGACCGGCATTGAGATACATCCGGGCGCGGCGATAGGAAGGGGCCTGTTCATAGATCACGGAATGGGGATCGTGATCGGCGAAACGGCGGAAATAGGC
>JAAZKL010000063.1 GCA_012799845.1 Clostridiaceae bacterium | reverse complement strand
TGTGGCCGGGTGAATTCATCCAGTCTCTCATGACCTCGGCCGGTGTTCTCTGACCGTAGGCAATGTTTTCACCTGCCGATGAAAAACGCAGGCCGAAATTCTCCATCATCTTGAACGGCGTGCCGTAGGTTGGTGAATTATGGGAGAAATAGCCCTTGTTTGCCATGTCGGCTGACTTATAACGGGCAACCCTGCTTAGCTGCCAGTTGATTTTAAGTGCCGGAAGTCCAGCCTTTGCTCTTTCGGCATTAACAAGCCTTGCAACCTCGTTTTCCTGAGCGCTTGTCGTTACCGTCGGTATGGTTATCTTCTGCCCGGGATAGATCAGGTTCGGATTCTTGATCTGAGGATTGGCAGCGATGATCTCACTCATGCCAACTTGATACCTGACCGCTATTTTCCAGATAGTGTCGCCACGCTGTACGGTATACGTCGATTGAGCGAAAACCGGCGACGAGAACAGTAAAACAAAAACCAAAACTAAAATCAGGACTGCTCTTTTTTTCATTGTATCACCTCAGGTTTATGATTTGAAAAATGTAATTAAAAATGCTGGCAATATAAATCTTGTCTTCCAATTCATGCATTGGTTAGGTTATTAGGTAACGGGGACAGTTCTCACCTTTTTATCGTTTTGGATAGCCCGCAGTAGGAGGCAAACGCTAAAAAGGTGAGAACTGTCCCCGTACTTGACTTTAAAAAGCCTTTATTTAATAATAACAGTAGAGAAAGATCTGTGGATCTGGAGGGGCGATACAAATGATAAAGGGTAAAAAGCCTGGAGTCTACGGCAATGAGAGCATTTCTTCCCTCAAGGGTGCGGATCGGGTCCGACTGAGACCCAGCGTCATTTTCGGATCTGACGGCATTGAAGGATGTCAGCACTCATTTTTTGAAATCCTTTCAAATTCAATTGACGAAGCGCGCGAAGGCTACGGTGACAGGATCGAGGTTATCCGCCACAGCGATCGTTCGATTACGGTCAGGGATTACGGAAGAGGCATTCCGATCGAGTTCAACCCAAAAGAAAACCGTTACAACTGGGAACTTGTTTTTTGTGAACTATACGCAGGCGGGAAATACAACAACATCACAGGAGAGAATTATGAATTCAGCCTTGGCCTGAACGGCCTCGGAAGCTGTGCAACGCAGTACAGTTCAGAATACATGGATGTGACTGTGTTCAGGGACGGCTACAGGTACGATCTCCACTTTGAAAAGGGCGAGAACATTGGCGGGCTGAAAAAAGCGAAGTGCGATTATGAAAGCACCGGAACGATACAGAAGTGGAGACCCGACCTGGAAGTGTTCACTAACATAGATATTCCGCTGGACTATTACATCAATACGCTTAAGAAGCAGGCTGTCGTAAATGCCGGATTGAAGTTCATACTGATGGACGAGGCGTCCGGCAGCACGTATGAGTTTCTTTTCCCGAACGGTATTGTCGACTATATCAGAGAAGTCAGCGCTGGTAAAAGTTTTACCGATATTCAGTTCTACGAGACGACCACCAGAGGGCGCGACAGAGAAGACAAACCGGAATACAAGCTGAAGATGCAGATAGCATTTTGCTTCTGCAACGAAATCAACCTGCTGGAGTACTATCACAACTCCAGCTTCCTGGAGTACGGCGGTTCGCCTGACCGGGCAGTGAAGGCGGCGTTTGTAAACGAGATCGACAAATGCATCAGGAACAGGGGAAAGTACAACAAGGATGAGGCAAAAATCACATTTATCGATATCCAGGACAGCCTTATCCTGGTCACGAACTCGTTCTCGACCGTTACCAGCTACGAGAACCAGACCAAGAAAGCGATCACGAACAGGTTCATCCAGGAGGCAATGACGGACTTCCTTAAGCAGCAGCTTGAGGTATATCTGATCGAGAACAAAGCAGATTGCGATAAAATAATCGAACAGGTGCTGGTCAACAAGCGCAGCCGCGAGACCGCGGAAAGGACCAGGATAAACATTAAGAAGAAACTTGGCGGCACGGTCGATATTTCGAATAGGGTCAAGAAATTTGTGGACTGCAGGACCAAGGACGTAAGCAGGCGTGAACTTTACATCGTTGAGGGAGATTCGGCGCTGGGTTCCTGTAAAATGGGAAGGGACGCGGAGTTCCAGGCCATCATGCCTGTCAGGGGCAAAATCCTGAACTGCCTCAAAGCTGAGTACGACAGCATATTCAAAAACGAGATCATCGTAGACCTGCTCAAAGTGCTTGGCTGCGGTGTTGAAATCAAATCAAAGCATAACAAGGATCTGAACACATTCGATCTGAACAACCTCAGATGGAACAAGATCATAATCTGCACTGACGCGGATGTGGACGGTTTCCAGATCCGAACACTCATCCTTGCCATGCTCTACCGGCTTGTGCCCACGCTTATCCAGGAGGGCAAAGTGTTCATAGCAGAATCGCCGCTGTATGAGATAACCTGCAAAGGTAAGACTTACTTCGCTTATTCTGAAAAAGAAAAGATGCGGATATTAGCCAAGCTTGAGGGGAACAAGTACACATTGCAGCGCTCAAAAGGTCTTGGGGAAAATGAACCCGAAATGATGTGGCAAACCACGATGAATCCTGAGACCAGAAGGCTCATCAAAATCGTACCGGATGATGTCGAAAAAACTGAAACCATGTTCGATATATTGCTGGGCGACAACATCCAGGGCAGGAAAAACTTCATCGAGGAAAACGGCATGCGTTACATGGACATGATCGATGTGAGCTAGTCGATTCATGTAATTTAGTGAGGGTTGATGGGGGGACAGTTCTCACTTTTTTATCATTTTGAATTTGGTATGATGAGATATATTTTCGTTTCCCGCCAAGCACTGATTACCTGTAATCGTCGTATCGTAGGCATTGAGTCGATTACTGGACGTACAGAAGGTGAGAACCGTTCCCGCCTGAAGTGATAGAAAAGTGAGAACTGTCCCCGACAGATTCTGTTCCCGGCAGATGTGCTGAAAAGGTGAGAACTGTCCCCACCCCAACCCAACCCAACCAAATTAACTTAGGAAAGGTGCTGTTATGTCGGACAAGAATTTAGTGATCCAGAAGATACCTGAGACACTGGAAAAGAATTATATGCCGTATGCGATGAGCGTCATCGTTTCGCGGGCGATCCCGGAGATCGACGGCTTCAAGCCATCCCACAGGAAGCTGCTGTACACGATGTACAAGATGGGGCTTTTGACGGGCGGCCGCACGAAGTCAGCGAATGTCGTGGGCCAGACCATGAAGCTGAATCCGCATGGCGACGCAGCCATTTACGAGACATTGGTCAGGCTGACCAGAGGCAACGGCGCCCTGCTCCACCCATATATCGACTCAAAAGGCAATATGGGCCGCCAGTATTCCAGGGACATGCAGTTCGCTGCCCCGCGTTACACGGAGGTCAAGCTGGAAAAGGTCTGCGAAGAACTGTTCCGGGACCTGGACAAAAACGCCGTTGACTTTGTCGACAACTACGACGGAACGATGAAGGAACCGACCCTGCTGCCGGCGACCTTCCCCAGCATCCTTGTGAACGCGAACCAGGGCATAGCTGTCGGAATGGCCAGCAACCTATGCAGCTTCAACCTCAAAGAGGTGTGCGAAGCGACGATCGCATACATAAAGGATGAAAATGCAGATCTGCTGCAGTATATCAAGGCCCCTGATTTTTCAACAGGCGGCGCCCTCATTTACAAAGAAAAGAGTATAAAGGAAATTTATGAAACGGGCAGGGGAAGTTTCAAAGTCAGGGCAAAGTATAATTATGACAAGAAAAACAGCTGCATCGAAATATACGAAATACCCTATACGACCACAACGGAGGCTGTTATCGATGCCATCGCGGAACTCGCGAAAAGCGGCAGGATAAAGGACATCACGGATGTGCGCGATGAAACCGACCTGAACGGGCTGAAGATCACGCTGGATATCAGAAAGAGCGCCGACCCGGAATCTATCATGAACAGGCTTTACAAGCTGACCACACTGGAAGATTCCTTCAACTGCAACTTCAATGTCCTGATCAACAGCAGTCCCCGTGTCATGGGGATCAGATCGATCTTGAGGGAGTGGGTGGCGTTCAGGGTCAACTGCATAAAGAGGCAGACCTTATTCGATATTGAAAAGAAGGAAGCCAAACTCCACCTGCTGCTCGGTTTACGTAAGATCCTGCTGGATATCGACAAGGCCATAGCGATAATCAGGAATACCGAAAATGACGCACAGGTCATCCCCAACCTTATGGAAGGTTTCGGCATAGACAAACTCCAGGCAGAATTCATAGCCGAAATAAAGCTCCGCAACCTGAACCGGGAATACATCCTGGATAGAGTAAGCGAAGTGGATACGCTGCAAAAGGAGATCGCCGACCTGAAGGATGTCTACGGCAGCGAAAAAAGGATAAAACAGATAATAGTGAAGCAACTCGGCGAGATAGCGAAAAAATACGGACAGCCAAGGAGAACGGAGATCATCTGCGAGACGAGCATAGAGGAGATAACCCAGGAGCACATGATAGAGGATTACAACCTGAAACTGTTCCTAACGGAGCAGAACTATATCAAAAAGATCCCTCTGGTGTCCCTGCGTTCAAATCCTGAGCACAAGCTCAAGGATGACGATGCGATA
>JAAZKL010000062.1 GCA_012799845.1 Clostridiaceae bacterium | reverse complement strand
TTCATAAAGCCCGGATCCCACATCCTGCCCGCATCTTGCCCGCATCGCGCATCATGCCCGCATCCGCATCATGCCCGCATCCGCATCATGCCCGCGTCGTACATCATGCCTGCATCGCACTATTTGGCCTGATTCACCTGGTTCTTCAGCCTGTCCACGATGGAATCCAGGCTGACATCCTTCTGGTCACCGGTCCTCATGTCCTTCAGCACGCCCTTGCCGGCTTCGATTTCGTCGTCGCCGATAGCGATCGTATATGAAAATCTCTTTTTATCAGCATATTTCATTTGCGCCTTGAGACTTCGCCCCATCAGATCCGTTTCCGCCTGCACTCCATGCCCGCGGAGCTTGTAGACCATCTGCATCGCCAGATCCACTGCCCTCTGGCCCATGGTTGCTATATATATGTCGGGCGCCGGCGGCTCCTCTATGGCCACTCCCTGGATATCCAGTTCCATTAGCAGCCGCTCTACACCAAGAGCAAAGCCAATGCCCGGCACCGAAGGGCCTCCGCACTCCTCGACCAGTCCGTCATACCTGCCTCCGCCACAGATCGTCCCCTGGGACCCGCCGTTTTCCGAAACAAACTCAAACACCGTCCTGGTGTAGTAATCAAGACCCCTTACTATCTTCGGATCGATTGCATAGTTGATGCCGAGATTGTCGAGACCTGACCTGAGGCCTTCGAAATGATTGCGGCACTCGTCGCACAGATTATCCAGGAGGAGCGGCGCCCCGTCGATGAACTTTCTGCACTCTTCATTCTTGCAGTCGATTATTCGAAGAGGATTTTTATCGAACCTGTTCCTGCAGTCGTTGCACAACTCGGACAGATGCGGCCTGAAGAAATCCTTCAGCTTCTCATGGTAAGCTTTCCGGCAGGCAGGGCATCCTATGCTGTTGATATTGAGGCCGGTCTGTTTCAGCCTCAGCTTTTCGAAAAACATGTGGAGAAGACTGATAACTTCCACATCGATCTCAGACCCGGCTGCTCCGAAGGCCTCCACGCCGAACTGGTGGAACTCCCTGTACCTTCCTTTTTGGACATTCTCATACCTGTAGGCTGTTATGTCGTAGTAAAGCTTGATTGGCTGCGGCAGCGAGTACATGCCGTTTTCGATATAACTGCGCACTACGCCGGCTGTTCCCTCGGGTCGAAGCGTAACACTCCTGCCGCCCTTATCGTCAAAGGTGTACATCTCCTTCTGTACTATATCGGTAGTATCTCCGACGCCTCTTTGAAAAAGTTCAGTATATTCAAATACAGGTATCCTTATCTCTTTGTATCCGAAGCTGTCGCAAAGCCCGGCAAATACCCTGCTCACATACTGCCATCTGTGTATCTCAGAAGGAAGTATATCGCGTGTTCCCTTCGGCGCTTGAATCTTCATGGTTACCTCCCAATATGTAATCAGGCTTCCATTTCAGGAACCCAGTGTAGGCTTCAGTCGCAGGATTTCCAATGCAGGCCCTGTCAAAGCATCTCTAATACCGGCTTGCATCGCAGGATCTTGATTTGGGTTTCAGTCACAGTATACCCTTGCGGACCTCAGTCACAGTATACCTTTGCGGATCTCAGTCACAGTATACCCTTGTGGGTTTCAGTCACAGATCCCCATTTGGGTTTCAATCACACGATTCCCCTCAAGAACTCCTGTCTCAGGATTTCCTGCTTTTGGTAACATTCCCCTATGTGCTGGGTTTTTAACCGCACATGGCTTAAAATATTTTTCCCCGGATTGCCTATAAATAAATAAAACTCCCGTCGAATGAACTTGTCAGGGACGAGAGAATACGATAATGTGTTGATTTTACCGCCTCTTTGTATTGTAATCCCTATACATCTGATTGTCAATATGTGGTGGTTTGGAAGACGTGAAGCATTGGCGGCTTCGGTGTTTAGGGACTGTGGAGCAATAGTGGATGTCGGGTCCGACGGCTGTGTAGTCTGGAACTGTGGAGATCATGATGTTTTGTGGACTACCGGGCCAGGCACTGTAGAATCCGGAAGGTTAAAGTCCAGGTACAACAATATCTGAAGTTGCAGGTTCTGGTGCCTGCGATGCCTGAAGATGTAGATTCCGGAGCCTTCAACACCCGGAGATGCAGGTTCCGGTGCCTGCGATGCCTGAAGATGTAGATTCCGGAGCCTTCAACACCCGGAGATGCAGGTTCCGGTGCCTGCGATGCCTGGAATTGCTGGGTCCAATACTAAGATTGGGTTATCTGGTCAGGGACTGTATGAACTCTGGACATTCAAGGCTGGAAATATGTGGGAAATAATCACCGGATGCGCAGAATAAACCCTGTATGTTTAAAATTTCAAGTATTGGGTGCGGTATAGAAATATTTCATTAACCATAATGCCATAGATAGGATATTATGTAACCGATTTTTGAAATTATTCAGTAAATGTATAGTAGAAATCGGACATTAGTTGAAATTTTTATCACCTGCGATGTTAAAACGTAATTAAAAAGATGTTAAAACGTAATTAAAAAATCGAATGGAAAAGCCGCGGCAGGAGTTTGCCGCGGCATCAAATCAGCAATTCAGCGAATATTAAGTCGATATGGGCACTGTAATTGTATAGCATCATCTGCCTCAGAATACCTTCTTTTATATTGGCATAACCTCTTCTGTATCAATATTCCTTCATATGCCTCTATATTCTTTCTCTCACCTTCCTCTGTATTCTTTCTCTCACCTTGACATGCACTTTTTTCTCTCATCTTGACATGCCCTTTTCTCTCACCTTGGCATACCCTTCTTCTACTTTGACATGCCCTTTATCAACAAGGTCAGGATCTTGGCTATTTCAGCCCTGGTGGCGCCGTCCTTGGGTGCGTAAACCTTACCGACACCGCCTGGTCCGGGCTTGCCGTCGATGATGCCGGCCTGCTGCAGTTCTGCCACAGCATCAACCGCATATGAGCTGATGTCATCCTGATCATCAAACCTGAGCCAATCGCCTACTACTGGCAATTCATACCCGGCTGAATCGGCAAACCTCTTGATCATCACTGCCATGTCCTGACGTGTGATGCCGGCATCTGGCGAGAACTTGTTTTTGCCGGTGCCGGTGGTTATGCCTGCCTTCGCTGCCCATCCGACAGCACCTGCGTAATAGGCGCCCGGGTCCACATCATCAAAAGTCGCTGAGTATTTGCTTGTGTCAACTCCTGCCACCCTTGCCAGCATTGTCACGAAATCAGCCCGTTTTATCTGATCGCCTGCGCCGTACTTCCCGCCGCCTACGCCTGTGGTTATACCGCGTGCGGCCAGGAAAGCCACATACTCTTCCGCCCATGCAGGCACATCTGTAAATTCGATCTTGTTGTACCCGACACTGTACATCGAGAAATGGTTCGTCCTGAATACCACAGTGCCGGTATCCGGGTCATAGACGCCTCCGATAATGACGTTCAGTTCTCCGTTCGCACCGATATAGTACACAACGATCGCATTGGGATCCTCACCTTCCCTGAGCGTGTACGATATCCTGATGGTGACGAAGCCACCGCCAAAGTCTGTCACAGCCTTGCCGCCGGCCGTTACCGCGATTTCGCAGACAGGCCTGTCGCCGATCTTCTCCCTGGCCTCAGCCGGAAGCCCGGAAATATCAGCCTCAGTTACGCTTATCTCCAGGTCAGCATCGAGCTCTCCAAGCGTTTCGACAGCTTCCTTATCGAATACCAACTCAACTGGTGGCTTGCCGTCTTCCGCACCGTCACCTGCTTTTATGGTCAGATCCTCTGCAATTTCCAGCAATTCCTTTTTTATAGAGGCTTTGCCGGTATTGTCAGTCGTTACTTCGGGGTTCGTCATCGAATCCTCCTTTGAGGGTCCAGTTATAATTGAGGGCTCATTCGCTGTTCCGGACCCGCCGCCGCCTGTATCACCACTGCCACCCTGGCCGCCGCCTGTACTACCGCTGCCGCCCTGGTTTCCGCCTCCCGGGTCATCGCCGCCTCCCGGGTCATCACCGCCGCCCTGATCACTGCCACTTCCCGGGTCTGTGCCGCCGCCCGAAGGTTCTATTGCTGCCACAGGCGCTTCTTCTGCCAACAAGAAAGCACCATTCAACAAAATGGCAACAAGGTATTCTTTGCCCGATTGCAAGTCCTCAACATCACTGTCAGTAAACACGAACAGATTATAAGCCCTGTCATCCCGAAAAAGCGTTACTGTCTTTACAGGATCAAAATCATCCAGCCTGTCCGGATCGTAGATCATAGCCTTTACCACGTCCGAACCAGTCAGATATCCATCCATACTGACGCCGCAAAGGCCGGAAGCATTATAATACCAGCCTCCAAACTGTTGCACAGCCGGTATCTTCACCAGGCTTTTGTGACCCGAATACAGCATGCTGGAAGGACTAAAAATATCAAAAATATCCTCATTATCGTATTGAAGCCTGACCATGTAATAAGCAGCAGGAATATGGTCTGCAGCAACAGATTCTACGGTATATTTTTCCTGGTACCCCGTATCATATGCAGTACGGGTCACAGTCGGCTCACCAATGCTCACGGGATTCCCCAGCAGATCCGTAACGACGTACCTGAAATTGCTGGTATCATAAGGCTCTTCTTTTTTCAACATATATATGTCGGTTTTGAGCGATGTTGCCGAACTGTTTATATAAAAATCCGCGGACCCGTAATAGGCATATACTTTATCACTTCTGATACAGGAGATTTTGTTCGTTATTGCACCTGACCCGCCTATCGTTACAGATATGGAGTAAATGCCTTCACTGAGTATAACGCCGTCGTTTACAGTTATTGTTCCTGCTATCTCCTTAGCATCAACTGTTACGCATCCGGTACCTTCCAGATAATACAACTCAGCATCCGTAACCGTCAGACCATTGTCGGCAACACTGCCGATCACATTGCCTGAAGGCTCCTTCAGCAGCACATCAATTTCGCTGGCATCGGTAATGGTATATGCATCAGCGGAAACGAGCATGCTGAACGGTATCGTGGTGTCTGTCACATAAAAGTAAGGTGCATGGGTGAATTCTTCGGTGACAGGCCTTACAGAATACTCAGGTTCTACTCTAAAGAAAAAGTCGGATTCCCCATATCCATGTGCGATACTGAGCCTGTATTCTCCTGCATCCAACTGCAATATACCGCCCGAACCATTCTCAAAGGTGACATCGATTTTTTCAGCGAACGGAAGGGTTTTTGTACCAAGGAGTATCTCGCTGCCGCCTTCGTCTTTGTACAGCCTGAAAGTGGCTTCTTCCTGCGGAGCGTTAACTGTTCTTATCACAAATATCGCCAGATTGCCTCCATCCCTGCCGGACCAGAGTATGACAAATTGATCGAACACACCAATGCTTCTGTCGCGATAGTTATGATAAACCGGCCTGTCAGAAACAGCCTCGGGATAATATGTTTCACCTGCTGAAAAAGCATACCCGTCATACAAATTTACTTCATATAAGATCTGGTTAATTCCGGCATATTTACTTCTTCCTGATACCCCTATTGCCTCGCCGCTTGTGTTCTTGATCCTGACGGTCAGATCGTCCTTGTCCACATTCTTAACATCAAGCATTACATATGTAACCCTGTTGCCTTCTCTTATCGGCGGAAGGCCAGAGAAATGGGCAGGCCCAATGTCGTATATTACAGTGCCGTCCACGATTTCTACAACATTGTCGTATTCAGCCACGATGCTGCCGTTTGCCTTGATTCTGATTCCATATGAACCTGGCTGCCATACACCGCACCGGTAAACCTTCCCCGACAGTTTCTGACAACTTCGCTTCAAACCATGGCTCACTTTGCCGAATATCTCACCATATCTATAATCTGTTGTACCGTATTGCACATCACATGAGACATGCGAAATCCCATCAATGGTTTTGGCTAATATATTGCCGCTGCCGTCAATTACCTGAAGTTCCACATTGCTGCCTGACAGGCTGTCCAGATATGGCACATTGATGCCGCTCAGATATGCGTCCAGTTCATTTATGCAGATATACTTCCCATCTGAATCCACAGCATCGTCCTCTGCAAACCTGACCGTCACAGCCCCGGACTGATACAGTTTGGTCTGAGTGTCGTCTACTACTCCCCATAGGGATACATATATGGTGTGCTCATCAACAGACTCATTCAACAATATAGGGACCCAACCGCCGGGAATGGTGACAACCCCGTTGATACAGGTGTCTATGGGAGAAAACGAGCAAGTGAATCCCCCTGCTTCTTCTGATGTGGAAATGACGATTTTGTTGCATATTCCGGTTATGTCTTTGTTGAAGATTGCGAAGAACTGACGATTTGTACTGCCATCAGATCCGGTACACTTAAAATACCTGTCTGCGGTGATAAGCTTGATACCCTGCACCGGATCCGGAATACCCTCAAGAGGAGATACATGTGTTTCCACCTTCTGCGGAAGGTTTCCGGTCAGTCCTGATCCGCCCGCCCCGCCCGGCGGTACTTCGTCATTGCCTGATGCCGGCACATGGAAAGCCAGGCATAGGAGCATGGCCAAAACAACAGCCAGTGACAACAGTCTTCTGAATGACATGATTCATCAACTCCCGTATTTTTCTTTTTCAGATCGTATGGACAGCGAATCGTACAAACAGATATGTGGTGTGGATCTCAGTTCATCTAAGCCGCACAGATACTCTGCCAGGCTGCGTAGGTGTTGGGCTGGGCTGTGTAGGTGTTGGGCTGGGCTGTGTAGGTGTTGGGCTGGGCTGTGTAGG
>JAAZKL010000061.1 GCA_012799845.1 Clostridiaceae bacterium | reverse complement strand
CAGGCAGTACATGAGCGCCAGCCTGGTCGCATCGAACGATATGACGATCACCCCTTCTTCCGGGTGGCACTTCAGTCCGGCTTCCTCCATCGCATCGATGGCCCCGAGGGCCTCACCGTCATTCTCGCAGTAAACGACATCTATATCTTTTGTCTTTCCCAGTATCCCGGACATGACTTCATATGCCTTTGCCCTTGTGAAATCGCCGCACTCCTGCGCCACAAGTTCCCAATTGGGATGCCTTGCGATCGCTTCTTCCAGGGCCCGGGTCCGCCCGATCTGCGGCGTAGACCCGATCGTCCCCTGGATGTGTACGATCCTTACAGGCTCTTCGTTTCTTTCATGTTTTTCCAGAAGGTCTTCAAGCCAAATAACGGCCTTTTGCCCCTCTTTATAGAAATCCGAGCCGATATACGTGGTAAGGAGCACCCTGCTTTCCACTTCCACATCACGGTCTATCATTATGACCGGTATGCCTGCATCCTTCGCCTCCTGCAAAACCGTCTTCCAGCCTGTTTCCACCTTCGGTGAAAACACGATATAGTCGACATCCTGTTGAATAAAGCTGCGGATCGAACGGATCTGGTTCTCCTGTTCCTGCCGTGCATCATCAAAAATAAGGACATATCCGTTCTCTTCGCTCAACGCCGATTTGATGCTTTCCGTATTGGCCACCCGCCATTCCGATTCGGCACCCACCTGTGAAAAGCCGACAATGACCAGCTTTTCATCTTCCGGGCCTGCTGCCGGCTGCGATCCCTTCACGCACCCGCAAAGCAGGACCATCAGGCAGAAAACCGCAATAAGCCTGCCTTTTCTCATATTCTACCTCTCCCGCTGCATGGATCATTCTGATCACACGCATTATGGATCATTCCGATCGTACGCTTTCCGGTCAAATATATCTGTCCGGTTCCGATGAACTGTCCGTTCCGGTGCACTTCCCTGATAGATCCACTGCCTCTTATGATCCCCTATCATGCCCTGATTCACTAACCTGTCAATGAAACAGATTCATCGGCTGTCTGCATGGGGATCCTTACAATGACCCTTGTGCCGACATCCGGCATACTTTCAATGCTCAGCCCGTATTCGCTTCCAAACAGTATCCTGATCCTCCGGTGCACCGCCCTGAGTCCAAAGCCCTCGGTTCCGGTTTCCACCTCAAGGGACGCCCTCACTTCTTCCAACCTCTCCTGCGCCATGCCGGCTCCATCGTCCGCAACTTCCAGTATGATACATTCGCTCTGCGTTCTGCTTGTCACACGGATGTAGCCCTTGCGGCGCCTGTTCTTTATCCCGTGGTAAAGCGCGTTTTCCACCAGCGGCTGGAGCGTGAGCTTTGGCAGCATGTAAAATTTCAACTGTTCCGGTATATCGATCTCATATTCCATAAGGTCGCGATAACGCATCTTTTGTATCTCAAGATAGCTGCGGATGTGCTGTTCCTCCTCGGCAAGCGTGATGACGTTTTTGCCCCTGCTCAGAGAAAACCGGAAGAAGTTGGACAGGGCGCTGACCATGTTGACCGCGTTCGAGATCTCTCCCGACTCTATCAGCCATATGATCGTGTCAAGTGTGTTATAAAGAAAATGGGGGTTGATCTGCGCCTGCAGCAGCGCCAGTTCAGTACGCCGGCGCTGTTTTTCCTGCTCCTTTGTCTTGTCGATCAGCCGCTTAAGCTGCCCGACCATGGTCTCGATGCCATCCGTCAGACTCTGCACTTCCTTGACATCAGCCTGTATCGGGTCGTATACGAGCAGGTCGCCTTTCCCGATGGCCTCAAGACGCCCGCATATCTTGTCTATGGGGTCGATGATCCT
>JAAZKL010000011.1 GCA_012799845.1 Clostridiaceae bacterium | reverse complement strand
GAAGAAGGAGTGCCGGTTGATAACGGGCAGTTCATCATGACCATTAACGTTCCGGATAATATCGAGGAGCAGGTCAGTATTTACGGAACAGAGCTTGACTTCAGCGGTGAGACGGAATATACGGATATAGAGATACTGATAGCAAGGCTGAACAGTGAAACCGGTATGTATCAGATCATCGAGCTTCCTGACGGGGACGATATGATAGCCGCCGGTTCGGGCGTATTTTCAAAGGTAATAGAGTTGGAATACGGAGAAAACAACCTGCTGATCATATCTTACAGATCCTCTGAGAAAGATGCGACCCGTATCCAGTACAATTCGATCTCGGTCATGGCCCTTAAGGAAGAGGGGAGACAGGCAGCAGTCAGGACTGACTGGTCCATAATCGATTTCTTCAGCAGAGTATTCAAATAAGCATATTGGATAACGGGGGCTTAAATGGGCCGTGAATTGAAAGAACGACTGAAAACGATCCTGATCATTGTCCTGATCATAACAGGACTGTTGCAGATAGGAATCCTTTGGAGTTATCAAAACCAGGGGAGTCCTTTTAGTTTTTTATTGCCCCTTTTTAGCAAAGAAATCCAGGTGAGCAATGAGTCCATAAGAGAGAAGCTGTTCGTACCCAACAGGCTGGTCGTTTCCAATGGAGAGAATGACTATTGGATCATTTCAGAGAACCAGGATTTCCATGGGAAATTTTTCAGCGAAGTGGTCGCCGGGCTCAGCAAGATCGCGACCGGCAGCACGCAACTGAGCGTCTCGGATGAGAAATGGGAGAGCATAGTCACAAGACGGGGCATCATTGTCGATTTCGGTTTCTCTATGGAGCCGGATCTGCTTGGATGGTTCCTTGGAACGGGAAGCCCGGTGCAGGACATACCCCGCTTCAGCAAGCTCATGGTCAGAAGAGATATCGTACGCGAGGATATGGGAACTATCTATATCCGCAGCGCTGACGGCACGGTATACAGCACTGACCAGGTCAGATTCGAACAGGCCGCCAATCTTTCGAATGTGATCAACAGGCTGGAGGAAGGCAGCAGGAACAAATACCGGAGATATAAGACCCTGTCGGGCAGCAGGCTGAACAAGGCAGAAGACGAGCCTGACATCCTCTACGTGGTCGCTTCGCCCAGGTATTGGCCTTACAAAGTATTATCGGCAAATCTTCCTGCGGAAGCGGATGATGAAGAAACGCTTGCAAGGGCCATACTTGGAGAGGAAGAAGGCCGTTACAACAAGTATACATACAACGGGGACATGATCCAGTATACATATGGAAGCAACATTTACAGGTATTATTCGGACGGGTATCTCACATACCGGTACCTGGGCAGTGCCGACACCGGCGGGGCAAAGGCCAGTGAGGCGCTGATGAATACGTATAAATTCATTGCCAGGGCAAACGGGCCTCAGGGTCCCGGAACGGAAATCGTTTTGTCGTCAGTTGAGAGAAAAGTCGGCGGTATCTATGAGTTCTGTTTCGATTACCGTGTGGACGGCCTGGCGGTCATAACGGAGTATATGAAGAAGGACGGAAGCGGCGAAAAACAGGATCATGCAATAAGGATACTGGCAGATAGCAAGCGGGTGCTGGAATGCGACTGGCTGATCAGGAATTTCAAAATTGAGAGAACACGCAACTATAACGACAGGTTGCTGGAGCTCCTGGCAAATGAAAACATCCTGTGGCGGGATATAAACATATCGGGGATTGACACGGGCTACTACATCCGCAGCAATGAGGACCGGACGCTTGAACCGGCGCTGATAGTCAGTACACGGGAGGGCCGCAGAGTTTACCTGGATATGATCGCCGAAGAAGGTGATTGATTTATGGATGTATCAAAAGCTAAAAATGTGGTAATTGTCCTGTTACTGGCTTTCAATATTTTCCTGCTCGTGAACACATTGATAGTTCGCGGCAGCCACAGTGTCAGCAGGGAAACCCTGGAGAATACGAAAATAATACTTGCGCAAAGGGGCGTATCGCTTGAATGCGATATCCCTTCAAAGCCGGTCGGCAGCAGCAGGCTTGTCTACATAAAGAGCGAACTGAACAGGGAAGAAATTGCCGGTAAACTGTTGGGGAATGACTACGATGTATCCGGGGACGGTTCTCAGTTTTATAATGACGGCGGAAAGCTGGAATTCCCTGGTCCTGACAGGTTCATATACACTGCCGGATCTGCAGACAGGACAGCGGAGACAATCAGCATTATGGATGCTGATGAGACTGCCATGAAATTCATAAAAGAGAAGGGACTGCTCGACGGTAAGTATGAACAGGACCTGGCAGTACAGAACAGTGACGGAAGCTGGTCCATAAATTATGTAGAAGAGTTTGGCGGTTCACTGCTTTATGACAATTACTTTTCCGTTACTATCACCGGCAGGACGGTAAGCCGGCTTGAATTCCGAAAGCACCGGTTCGAGGGCTTTTCAAATGAAAGCATTGAACAATTCGAAGCTTATCAGGCTTTGCTGGCATACTTCAAAGAAGAGAACGACATAGTCATCACGTCGATAGACAGCGGGTACAAGCTGGAAGAACCCGAGATGGAAGATGTTGAATCAGTCGAGCTTCTGCCCGTCTGGCGCGTCAAAATAAAGGGCATGTCTGAGCCTGCATATATTAGTTCGCATGACACCTGATGGCACTTGGCGCACCAAATGTCATTGTAGTAATATATAAAAAACAGTGATATAATGTAATAGGAAATTGGGGCATATTTTTCTTGTCCGTTATACGAATGATAAGAAAGCAGGTGCGCAGGGGTTGGAAAGAATCATCATAAACGGGCGCAAACCGCTGAAAGGCGATATATTTATCAGCGGAGCCAAAAATGCAGCGGTCGCTGTACTGCCGGCGGCATTACTTATCGAGGGCAGCTGCAGGATAGAGAATCTGCCTGACATAAAGGACACACGAATACTGGAAGATACCCTTGCTCAGCTTGGAGCAAAGGTCGATTTTATAGACAGAAACACCGTTCTTGTCGATTCCAGCGGTGTAAATTCCTATATAGCTTCCTATGACATGATCAAAAGCATGAGAGCTTCTTATTACCTTTTGGGGGCGCTGCTCGGCCGTTTCGGAAGGGCGGAGGTGGCCTTCCCCGGAGGCTGCAATTTTGGCCACAGGCCGATAGATCAGCATATAAAGGGGTTTGAGGCCCTGGGTGCAAAGGTCGTCGTTGAGAATGGAATGATCAAGCTCTCTGCCGAAAAGCTCATAGGGAACCAGATATACCTGGACGTTATCAGCGTCGGAGCGACCATAAACCTTATGCTTGCAGCAGTCAGGGCAGAAGGTACCACTGTTATCGAAAATGCAGCTAAAGAGCCCCATATAGTGGATACGGCCAATTTCCTCAATGCTGCCGGAGCGGACATAAAGGGCGCCGGCACAGATGTGATAAAGATAAGAGGAGTCGGGAGACTGAAGGGCGGCCATGTCCACTCCATAATACCTGATATGATCGAGGCGGGAACGTTCATGATAGCGTCGGCCGCCACTGACGGCGATGTAACTGTAAGGAACATCATACCGAAACATATAGAGTCGTTGTCTGCAAAGCTGCAGGAAATGAACATCAATGTTGAAGAAGGCGATGATTGGGTAAGGGTGACGGGCGGCAACGGAACCATTCGAAAGGCGAATATAAAGACGCTTCCGTATCCCGGTTTTGCAACAGATCTTCATCCACCGATCACGGTCCTTCTTTGTCTCGCTGACGGAAGCAGTACCATAACGGAAAGCATATGGCCCCAGAGGTTCCAGTATGTAGACGAGTTGAGAAGGATGGGCGCAAAGATACGTGCAAACGGTGGGATGGCTATCATTGAAGGTCCTGTGCCCCTGACGGGCGCCCAGGTCAACGCTATCGACCTGAGGGCCGGGGCGGCGGTCGTGCTGGCAGGCCTTGCTGCAGAAGGCAGGACAGAGGTCAACAATGTAAAGTACATAGACCGGGGTTATGAGGACTTTGTCGGCAAGCTGCAGAGCCTGGGGGCGGATATCTGCAGGATCGAAAAATGATGAAACATTGTCCGGTAAACGATGGAATATGGTCACAGCGATAAATTAAGCGCTGTCACGATGACAGACGGAACATTGCCATGGTGATATAGAGATGAGAATTTGCAGTTTATTCAGCGGCAGCAGCGGCAATGCCATATTTGTCTGCACAGAAAATACAAAGCTGCTGGTCGAAGCAGGATTGAGCGGTAAAAAAATTGCTGAGGCGTTGAGTTCGATTGGTGAATCGCTTTCGGAGATCAGCGCTGTTTTAGTGTCCCACGAACATATCGATCACGTCAGGGGTGCGGGCGTTCTGGCGCGCAGGTACAACCTGCCGATATATGCGAGCACAGGTACCTGGGAAGCGATGGAGCAGATGATCGGCCCCGTTTCTGAGAGCAACAAAAAGAAATTTTCAACTTATGTGCCTTTTGAAATAGGGGATATCACCATTACTCCTTTCCCAATACCGCATGACGCTAACGAACCTGTGGGCTACAGCTTTTCCGCAGCGGGGAAGAAAGCGACCATAGCTACCGATATCGGACACATAAGCATGGACCTGCTGCGCAGCTTTGAAGACAGCGACCTGCTGCTGCTTGAATCAAACCACGATATTGAAATGCTCAGGATGGGTCCCTATCCGTGGCCGCTGAAACAACGCATCGCAGGCAAGCACGGCCATCTTTCCAATGACGCTGCCGGTGAAGTCATCGCATATATGGCCGAGCGCGGCACCAGGAAGTTCCTGCTCGGGCACCTCAGCAAGGAAAACAACTTCCCTGAGCTGGCCTACCAGACCGTCCGCAGCGTCCTGTGCGAAAAGTGCGTCAATGCGGATTCGGACATCTCACTTGATGTCGCCCTCAGGGACCGCGTAAGCAGGATCATCGAGATCTAGCGTTCCGGGGGATGGACGGTATCCAGGGGCGGATATTTTCCAGGGACGGACGGTTCCAGGGATGGAGAGTTCCAAGGGACGCACGGTTCCAGGGGCGGATATTTTCCAGGGACGGACGGTTCCAGGGACAGACGGTTCCAAGGGACGGACAGGATGCAGGGATGGACACGGGAAATATGCCGACAGACATGGGAAATAAAGCCTGGATGAGCAAAATTTCAACTATAGATGTAGAAAATGATGAGAATATTGAAACTTGACAATAAATAGACTACATAAAAACTTGATAAAGAGCATTATGTCAATCTAAAATGCAGGAATCGGGATGCTGAGTGCTCTTTACTTGATAAATTGAACACCGCGGCCTTATTTCCCGGCTTATTGCCCAAGAGAATAATGCTTATATGGTAATGTAAAAAATGAAAATCTCTATCATTGCAATTGGAAAAATCAAAGAGCGATATCTAAAGGAAGGCATTGCGGAGTATTCCAAGCGCCTGTCCCGGTTTTGTGACCTTCAGATCACAGAAGTCGCGGACGAGCCGGCGCCGGAAAATCTGAGCGCCGCCCAGGAGGAGCAGGTAAAAAGCAGGGAAGCGGTCAGGGTCCTCGACAAGGTGAGGGATGGCGATTACCTCGTAGTCCTGGATGTAAAGGGAGCAAAAAAGAGTTCCGAGGAATTTGCAGAAGCACTGAAAAACTGCATGGTAAGCGGCAGTTCCAGCATCACCTTTGTTATAGGAGGCTCTCTTGGGTTGGCTCCGGAGCTTGTCAAAAAAGCCAACATGAGGCTTTCGCTGTCTGACATGACATTTCCGCATCAACTGTCACGTCTTATATTGCTCGAGCAGGTATACCGGGCATTTAAGATAATAAATGGTGAGCCTTATCATAAATGAAGCAGGGACAGGGCTGCCGGCAGACTTCGGATATCCTGCAGAAGATTTATTGGTAACAGCAGGGATGTATTCAGGAATCGCAGGGGTATTATCCGGGAAATAGCAGGGGTGTAAATGATGAATTTTATCAAGGATGTTTTCGATCACGATCTTGGTACTCTTATTGCGATGGCAGTGGGATACCTGGGCGGAAAAGCATTGGAAAAGGTTTATGACGCTGCAATTGACAAAGCATTTTCCCATATTTCGGAGAAGTACAGGAAGAAAAAGTTCAAAAAATTATACGATGCCCATGAAAAACTCGTAATAGAAAAACATAATATTATGCCCATCGACCATGCTGACCCGTTCTACGAGCATACGGATATAGAGATCATAAACACCGGGAAAAAATTCTGCCTGGACTGCCCGGAACCCTATAAACAGCAAATAAAAATGAAAAGAAACGATATAAACTTTGAAAGGGATTTCTTTTTTTCAAAATACACAGGCCTGGAGGATCTTGATGAAATAACCGGCATCGGGGGATTGGCGGAACTCATAGTAAAGCACAAAGAAATAACAGGACAATGGTTTTTGAATGAATTGGATAAAGCCTACCCTATTTTTAACGGCAAGAAGTTCGGGATATATTCCATCAGGAGCCACCGGCTCAGAGAGACTGAAGATGCCGGATTAAGCATCGAGTTTTATGAAACTGATTATTTTACCCATAAGGTAATGAGGTCGGTATACCAGGAATTGAAATCTCTCAATCACCCTATATGCAATATGAAAACTTATCCCGTAGAGGGAATAGATCACTTAAGGCCTTTTATGACGTCTTTCGGTGTAAATACGTTCCTCATCGTCTATTCAGAAAAAGGTGACAAGAGCATTGTTTTTGCCAAAAGGTCAAAAAGGACGGCCAATACCAGGGAAAGTATCTGGCATGTTACGATGAATGAGGGGCTGTCCTTTACAGATATCGAAGGGAAAGACATCAGCCTTGTTAAGTGTTTGCACAGGGGACTGAATGAAGAACTGGGCATTAAGGAGCATTATTATAAGGATATTGAGAAGGAAAAATTCATGGATCTGTTCCTGGTCATGGATAATTTTGAGGTCGGCATTTCCTCTGTTGTGGTCATGGATGCTTCTGAAGACAAGATCAAAGATCTGCACAGCATAGCTAAAGATTCTGTCCTGGAAACAGAAGAAATCTGTGCAGTAGATTTCAACAGCCGGGATATAAACAGATTCATCAGTGAAAACAAATGCACGTCGGCTTGCCTATATACTCTCAGTATGGTTATGCTGAGGAAGAGATACTTATAACGCTGCGGACGATCATTTTCCCATGTATCCAATAAATGATGCAATAAATGAAATGGAGTCATAGCAGGCAGTACATACCTTATACAGGCAGGTGGTCTTTATGAAAGAAAACAGCGATCTGAAGGAGTACCCGTTACCCAGGATCAGGAATATGAAGGTTCATGGGCGCACGACCGGGTGCCTTTCTCCGCTTACACTTTTCTGGACCGGAAGCGGAGTCGAGTTCAATGCCAGGGGTTCTGAGCTGTGGGTCGAGGTCGAAACTGACTATGATGTGTATGAGCCATGGATAACAATACTAATCAATT
>JAAZKL010000060.1 GCA_012799845.1 Clostridiaceae bacterium | reverse complement strand
TAGGCAGTATCTTTCCGCTGTGCGCAGTCTTTGAACCGGACAGCAGCTTATTGAATTTCACTGCGTCCGCTTCATCCACCGCATCGCTTCCGTCATGGCACACTACCCTGACTGCAAGTCCGGGACCGGGGAATGGCTGCCTTGACGCGATCGATTCATCGATGCCCAGCATCCTGGCTACCTGCCTTACCTCATCCTTGTGCCAGTCCCAGTTCGTTTCCAC
Organism: Clostridiaceae bacterium; assembly: GCA_012799845.1. Taxonomy (GTDB): domain Bacteria; phylum Bacillota; class Clostridia; order Acetivibrionales; family DTU013; genus DTU013. Next base: position 5,472 of record JAAZKL010000060.1, on the reverse strand, counting down.
TACCAGTCCCTTCTCCCTTGCCTTGCGAATAATATCGACATCATTGTGATGCGTTTTTATTTTATGCGCATAGCTGCTCACGTCCGGATTCCCGCTTTCGATCAGGTCAGGCCTAAGGGTCCCCTGGGCGATAAAGGTGGAACTGAAATCCAGGTTCAGACGTTCAGCCGCCCGCTGCACTACTTTGATAAAGATCTCCCCGACCAGGTTCCTTTTCTCTTCCGGATCTACCAATTTGGTTAATGGCCCGACTTCCCGCCCGCCGATTTCAACCTTGCTGTCAAAGAAAACATCTTCGGCGTTTTCCCTTATCAGGTGCTTCAGGCCAAGGTTTTTAAGGTTTTCACATATGATATCGCTTTCATTTTTCCGCATCAGTCCATGATCGACATGGATGGCGTATATGTTGTCCGGGTCCAGGGCCTTCAGCAACAGGGCGGCGCTCACAGCGGAATCCACGCCTCCGCTTACCAGTACGAGGACTTTCCCGTTCCCGACCTTATCCTTTATCTGCTCGATCGAAGTGTTGATCCTGTCCTCCAGGGCATAAACATCCTTGAAATCGCATATCTTCCTCAGGAAATTCTCCAGCATCCTCTTCCCGTTTTCAGTGAGGTCGACTTCAGGGTGGAACTGGACTCCGTAGATTTTCAGGTCCTCATTATATATCGCAGCGATTACGTTGCCTGACTTTGCAGCAACCCTGAATCCCGGGGCAAGATTCTCGACAGAATCCCCATGGCTCATCAGGACCGTTTGCGTGAGATCCTCGATGCCGTCAAACAGCGGGCAGTCTTCTATGATCTCGATCTGGCTCTCGCCGTATTCTTTTTTGACTCCCGGTGATACCGTACCGCCAAAACGATGGTTCAGCAGCTGCATTCCGTAGCAGATGCCTAAAAAAGGCACCTCTAAAGAAAACAGCCTTTCATCGTATTTCAGTGCAGAATCAGACCAGACGCTTTCCGGCCCTCCTGACAGGATTATTGCCTGATAGTTCTTTATGACTTCCAGATCCCCATTGATCGGAAATATATCAGATTTGACTCCCAGTTCCCTGACTTTTCTGTCGATAACCTTGGTGTACTGGCCTCCGCAATCCAATATCGCCAACTGTTCCATAAAGATAACTCCTTGACCTGCTTCGACTATTTTTTTGATATTTGCAATATACCATAAATCATATTGATTGCAACAATTTTTTTATAAATCAAACATTTCTCCAAACCTCCTCCAATCATCCAGGTCCCGGTTATGGTCAAAATAATTGCCATGAACATCTGATATAACAGCGTAGATCATAGTACAGTGATCCTCGTCACTCCTTCTCTTATGCCTTATCCGTTGCATTGGGATCATCAAACAAGCTCTTTTTTAAGCAACTCAAGCACATATAGTTCTCTCCGAGTCCACCTGGGAGCATCATGCTTTTTGGTATCGATCACTGTTTTGTTTGCATTTATGGCACTGTCAATATCGATCCACACCGGTTCAAATCCCAGTTTTTCTTCATACTCGTCAAGGCTCTGATCTCCCAGGACAGGGGCGATGCTGCATATATAATAGCGCGATGTCATTTTAAAAACATCATATCCAGGTTCCTTTGGTTTATCGTATTCGATAACCATGCCAAATTCAGAGCAGATACTCGTAACCCTGGCTCCGCATTCTTCCCGGATCTCCCTCACTAGTGCTTCTTCACAGGTTTCGCCAGCATCAACACCGCCGCCGGGGAATTTGTAATCGCCATCCTTTGAAGAGTGCACCATAAGCAGCCTGTTTTCCTGCCTTATGATCCCCCTGACAGCTTCCCTGGAAATCGCTCTGCCTGACAGGTTCAAGTTATCTTTTCTGAATATTTCCTTTAGTAACCTCAAATCATCTACCCCAATCTGTTAACATTATGTGGAACGCTTATACATTAAGTCTAACATTTATCCATGTGTCAAAGTCAATAGACTCAATAAAATTATGCCTACAATAACTTTACACTATGGCAAAATTGTGAAAATATTATAATACCCCCAGCATCTGCGTTCCTGCGAGATATACACATTTCCTTAAAAACGTCGAGAAAGTTCCTGCCGGTATGATATACTGAACATGCTTCATGAAGTAAGATTACGGTGGTGCTTATGGATTATTTCTTTACGGTATTGTCGGTAATCGTCTTTGTTGAAAACAGGGTACAGGACAGGATCGATTATAACGAACTGGAAAAGGCGACAGGGTTCTCCCTGGCGCACATCAGGGATGTTTTTGCGAAGACGACCGGGACTACGCTTTCTAAATACATACTTAACAGAAAGATAGCCAATGCCGCTTATGAAATTCTATATAACCGCCACAGTATTATAACTATCGCAACAAAATACGGGTTCTCGAACCATGATACATTCACCAGGGCATTTAAACGAGTTACAGGACTTACACCCAGTGAATTCAGGAGAAAGCGGCCGCCAGTTCGAAGAATCATGCTTTGTGCCGGTTTGTTCGGCATTGGTCTGCCGAACCAGGAAAAAAGGGAGGATGATAAATCATGATCAAGCAGTCAGGACATAAGAGTGAAAACAGCGTTGTACTGTACGGCATTTCAAAGGTTGAATACGGCCCCGATGGATGCACGCCTTTTCCCATGTGCCTGAAAAGCTGCGCAAATTATCTCGGTCAGGATATCAGCCTGGACTTTACTATGGTTTCTACAGGGGCTGCGTTCCGGCTGACCTGGGATACCGCTTCATGGAACGCAGGAAATGTGGACACCATGCACACATTTGATGAGCCCGAGGCAGTCTACAGGTTGGGTACAGAGGCTTTGGGCCGCGATTTTGATATGCTGGCCAGGGCGACAAACACATGCGGCATAGAGTTCAGCAACTGCAAAAAATCTGATAATAAAGACGATTTTATCAGGTTCATAAAAGAGCAGATCGACAAAGGCTTCCCCTGTATTGCCCTTGGAATAATCGGCCCCCCGGAAGCCTGCATAATTACCGGGTACCGGGAAAATGGAGCGGTCCTGCTCGGGTGGAACTTCTTCCAGGATATGTCGGAGTTCGCGTCTCACATAAAGACGGATGAGTCAGGATACTATATAACCGACAAGTGGTGGGAGAATGAGTGTACTCTTGCCGTGATGTCCATGGGTGAAGTAACAAGACCGCTGGTAAGCACAAAAACCATACTTGAGAATGCGATCAGGGTCATGACGGGACGTTATGATAAGAAATCAGGCTGCATATATGCAAAAGGTATCGCCGCTTACGACGAGTGGAAAAAAGCCATCCTGAAAGAATCCGAATTCCCCCCGAACGCGATCATGCCGATTCTGGCGGAGCGCATTATGTGCCATGGCGATGCAATGGATTGTCTCGGGGATGGCAGGCTTAACGCAGTTAAGCTTATGAATAAACTGGCCGAAGAGCTCCCCGAACATAAAGATTTATGCAAAAGTGCTGCGGGATATTTCTCGAAAGTAGTGTCAAACATATGGAAAATGGCTGAACTTATCGGGGGATATGGCAGGAGCGAACAGCAGATGCAGAATCTTGCCAGGACAGATGTGAGACAGAAGACCGCTGCCCTGATCGACGAATGCAAAGAAGCAGACAGTAAGGCTTTGGATGTGTTGAAGCAGTTAGTGGAAGCTATGTAACTATAGGCAAAAGTAAAATCTTACACCCGCAGGTGCCAGGCATTATCACAGCCCTGCGGGTGTTATTTTACTTCTTATATCCGCTGATGTGTCTCCATTATCTTCATGACGGTCTCATCAACAGTCAAATCAGTATTATCGATAGTAAAAACATCGGCAGATCCGTTGAACAAGAGGCTTTCATCGAAATATCGTATCCAATACTCAGGAGTCACACTTTTATGACATGTCCTCGTATTGCAGCGGGATATGGCCGCATCAATATCAGGCTTAAGCAGGAAATGGCTGTACTTCAGCCTGCGCTTCAGAAATATTTCTTTATACCTGCACCAGTCTTTCGGAAGGATAATGTGAGATAATACTATCGGATACCCTAATGCAGCCAGGACATCTATTTCACGTCCAATCTCGTCAAGAGCCTCGTCGGAATTATATTCTGCTTTACGGCCGCCCAGCCTGCACCTCAGCACTTGCAGCATGCAGTCACCGTCTATAACTGCAAAGCCGTATCTTTTCATGATTTCTTCGGCAACCGTGGACTTTCCGCTTCCGCATGTGCCGTTAAGGATTATCAGTTCCGCTCCTTTTGGAGGATCAGCAATTTCGATTTCGGAATTGCATTGCCTACATGTCGGTAACACAGGAGATAAAGCAAAATCCTGTTTGCGCAGGCTTATGTTATAGATTTCAACTAAAGATTTATCAATTTCGCCACAGACCGGGCAAATAATGCGGGTACTGTTTTCACACACGATATTACCTCGCATTCCGTATTGTGTAATTCAGCAAAATATCACTCTGATGTTTTCTGGGATCATAGTTTCATTTTACCGAACATTTGTTCTGTCGTCAAATATTTTCTGGCTGTAATCTATCCATGTGTAAAAGTAAAATAACTGGTAATTGTATGGCATTTAGCAACAACAAGTTGCTTTATGCATTATCAATTCCCTGATATACTTTTTCTGAAAGGCTGGTGTGGAAAATGAAAGACGTCATTGCCGATGTCATCCCGCACTGGAACCGGGGTACTCCGGAGCAAATGGCGAACTGGCTGCGGAATAAACTTATGACGCTTGAGTACTGGCAAAAATGAAGGCTTGTTCAGATTGCCCCCATGCGGGATATATACCGCTTTGTCCACGGGCATACCGAAATGCAGATGCCGCAGGCCTCTTCGGCTACATTTATCAACTTTCCCCGCTCGATGATAGTCTTTTTGCAAATTGGTGCATCCAGCAGATCGTCCCTGTCCACTCGCAAACTCCACGCTTTTCCCTTAATAATGTGTCCGGGGCAGTGCCTGACGCATTCTTCACAGTCGCCACAATATGATTCATTGACGGGTGTTCCAACCACAACCGGCATATCTGTTAATACACCGTTAAGCCTTACCGCACTGCCATATTCCCTTGTAACTAAGGTAGCCGATTTTCCGATCCAGCCCAGACCCGCCCTTGTGGCCAGGGTTTTGACAGGAAGCCGGGTCCCGTATTTTTCATTTTGCTTCTCATTGGCAAGCGAATACGCGTCATAACCACGCTCTTTGATCTTTTCGGCAAGAAAAATGCTAGCTTCCCGGATCCTTGAACTTACATCCTTATACTCGTCATAATACTCCCTGGACGGCATGCTTGTTGTGCTGGGAAACGCCCGCAGGGCAATGGCAATGCTAATGCCGTACGGATACCCGAAACGGGTTTCGGGATCGATCTCCGAAAGTTCCGCAAATCCTATCAGCGCGATGTCCCTGTCTTTCAGAATATCTTTCACCCAACGATTGTTTTCCATCATAAGAACTCCTATTATGGCCCGTT
>JAAZKL010000010.1 GCA_012799845.1 Clostridiaceae bacterium | reverse complement strand
GATATCGTCAAATACTGTTTCTGGACGGTATTTGGCATCACACTGCTGGTTAGCATAGCCTGCAGCATCGTTTCATACATACTGAGCTTCCTTGGCGGTATACCGGTGCTTGGCACCATCATACTCACGGCTATTCCGGCCATCCAGTACTTTGTCATGGCAGTCTTCTCGCTGCTGGTCTACCGTGAAAATACCGGAAGAGTGTCTGCCTGATATATTCACGGACAGCAAAAACAACAAGCAAAGAATCAGGGATACTGGAAACAGTATCCCTTTTGGTTTATCTCGAGGCTGATCGATACTGCGTCGAGCTGCTGCATCGGCAATTACATCCACTGCATCACAAACACCCGCGTCGAAGCTGCATCACAAACACCCGTGTCAAAGCTGCATCACAAACACCTGCATCGAAGCTTGAATCTATGCATCCGGTATGGTAAAATACTCAAAAACTAAAGGGAAGGTAATTATGGCAAACAATGTATTCGATACACTGAAAGAGAGAGGCTTCATAGCCCAACTCACACACGAAGAAGAAATAAGGGAACTCCTTTCAGGCAAAAAGGTCACATTTTATATAGGCTTCGATCCGACCGCAGACAGCCTCCATGTAGGCCACTTCCTTCAGTTGATGGTCATGGCGCACATGCAGAGGGCCGGACACAAGCCGATCGCCCTCATAGGCGGCGGCACGGCCATGATCGGAGACCCTTCAGGCAGGACCGACATGCGCAGAATGATGACCCGTGAAACGATAAATCACAACGCTGAAAAATTCAAGCTCCAACTCTCGAAATTCATCGACTTTTCAGACGACAAAGCGATCATGGTCAACAACGCCGATTGGCTGCTGGACCTGAACTATGTCGAATTCCTGAGAGAAATTGGCGTCCACTTCTCGGTCAACAGGATGCTGACCGCCGAATGCTTCAAATCGAGGTTGGAAAAAGGCCTTACATTCATCGAGTTCAATTACATGCTCATGCAGAGCTATGATTTCCTCATATTGAACCAAAAATACGGCTGCAGCCTGCAGCTTGGCGGTGACGACCAGTGGTCGAACATCCTGGCCGGCATCGACCTGATAAGGCGCGTCGACAGTAAACAGGCCTATGGCATGACATTCACCCTGCTCACCACAAGCGAGGGCAAGAAAATGGGAAAAACCGAGAAAGGCGCTCTCTGGCTCGACGCGGACAAAACCTCTCCGTATGACTTCTATCAGTACTGGAGGAACATCGATGACACCGATGTGATAAAGTGCCTGAAACTCCTGACATTCCTGCCCATGGACGAAATCAACAGGCTGGCGCAGCTCAGGGACGAGCAGATCAACGAAGCCAAGAAAGTACTGGCCTATGAAGTGACGAAACTGGTACATGGCGAAGACGAGGCAATGAAGGCGAAACAGCTTGCGGAAGCCCTGTTCGGAAAAGGAGGCAACACGAGCGACCTTCCGTCGACCCAGGTCACGCTTTCGGAACTTGAAAACGGGATCAACATACTTGACCTGCTTTGCAGGACAGGCCTTGCACCGTCAAAGAGCGAAGCCCGCAGGTTGGTGCAGCAGGGCGGCATATCTATCGAAGGCAATGTTGTTTCTGCGATAGACCATATGGTTACCAGGGATTCATTCAGCAATGGCGAACTTATCATCAAAAAGGGCAAGAAGACTTACCACAAAGTCGTTATTTCATAAAGATGCAGCAGATATACTTCCGGAAGCAAATCCGGTCGATTGGAGGTCTTTGATTGGAAACACTCAGCGCAATATCTGAAAACCTTCAGAAAGGGAAAGCCAATGTCGTGAAGGAACTTGTCCAGGCAGCCCTGGACAGCGGCATTGCCGCTGAAACGATCCTCGAAGAGGGTCTTCTTTCCGGGATGGACATAATCGGGACAAAGTTCAAAAACAATGAAATATACGTGCCGGAAGTGATGATCGCCGCAAGAGCGATGACCGCGGGAATGGAAGTACTCAAGCCTGTTCTGGCGGAAACCGGAGTCAAATCCAGGGGCAAAGTCGTGATCGGCACTGTAAAGGGCGATCTTCACGATATCGGCAAGAATCTGGTCAAAATGATGATGGAAGGCAAGGGCATTGAGGTCATCGACCTTGGGACCGACGTATCCGCCGAACGCTTCATCAATGCCGCCCTGGAAAACGGCGCCCGAATCATCGCATGCTCGGCTCTGCTCACCACGACGATGCCCGAAATGAGAAAAGTGGTCGAACTGCTTAAGGAAAAAGGCCTCAGGGACAGCTTCACCGTAATGATAGGCGGCGCCCCCGTCACGGAAGGCTACCGGCAGTCAATAGGCGCCGACATCTATACGCCCGATGCCGGATCCGCAGCGGAAGAAGCCTCAAAGATACTCGCCGGACACGGGGACGATTCAGTTGATTAAATTGTCAGCTGAACCGCCACCTGAACCGCCACCTGAAAATTATTCTCAAGAACACACAATGG
>JAAZKL010000059.1 GCA_012799845.1 Clostridiaceae bacterium | reverse complement strand
CGGTGACTGGAGTTCGTTAGTGGCACTTTACCAATGTACGGGTAAACCTGTGATGATACAGGACGTTGATGTCGTTCCCCAAAATGTAAATCTGTATGCTTTAGCTTTTGAAAATTTGATTGAGGCTCAAGGAATCTTCTGGTTCACGTCTTACAATTTCAATGCGTTGTTCAAAATGGATATGCAAACCTGGAAGGCAGAATTTGTGGGCATTTTTGCAGATGAAGACCCGAATGGTTCCAGGTTATACAGCTGCATAATTTCTCATGAAGGGAAACTTTATTTTGCGCCGCTTTCGGCTAAAGAAATTGCAAAATACGACCCGGAACAGGGCTCATTTGAAAAAATATCCCTGCGGGAACCACAAGGAAATATAAAAAGCAAATATTGGCCGGGATTTAAGTTCTCTACAGCCGTTCAATATAAAAACTATATATTCTTTGTACCGTGTTCATATCCTGCTATTGTCAGGCTTGATACATCGACAAATCAACTGGATTACTTCTCTGATTGGCTTGATGAACTTGGTCAGCTGACAACAGATTTCAATGAGATCTATTTCTGGCATAAGGCGGTAGTGATCGGTTCCAGCCTGATAGTAGCGGCATGTAACTCGAATGCAGTTTTAGTTTTTGATATGGAAACAGGAGCATACACTTTACATCAAATTGGAAACAAGGCAAACCGTTTCTCTGACATTTGCCATGACGGGACTGATTTCTGGCTTGCTCCAAGAAACGAAGGCCCAATAGTAAAATGGAATATGGAATCTAATAAATGGGTGGAATTTGGAGAATTTCCAGAAGGATATGTCTCGGGAAAACTGAGCTTTAATGATATTATTTATTTAGATGGTTACGTCTGGCTGTTTCCTTATCGTGCAAACAAAGCACTAAAAGTCGGCATCCAGGATGGAAAAATAGTTGTTGCTGAAGAATTTCAGCAGCCGATCGACACGAATTCCTGTCTCCCCGAGAAGTATGGCGGCTACTATATATCTGCATGTATGCAAAGGGCGACGTTGTATGCTCATACAGGGAAAAAAGTGGTCTGTGTTGACCGTCTAAATGGTATCAATAGGCAGGAAATCGTTCTTCCCTCATTGGAAGCAAAAAAAGCATTATCTTCATACAGTTTCATAAATGCACAAAATTCGTTCAATGATTCCAAAACAGTGTATGATTATATTTACTTTGAAACAGCTTATTCTGATTTGGATCGGTTGATCTATCATATCCTGCACCGTTGTGAATCGGAAGAATCATCAGCAGATAATGCGCAGATCGAACTGTTCCGAAGAACAAATGCTATGCCAGAAGGCAATTCCGGTTCCGGGATACTATCGTATTGTAAACAAATGATTCTTCACTAAACGGAGGTATGGACATGAATACAGCACTTATATTTGCAGGCGGGACAGGCCAAAGGATGAACTCCAGATCAAAGCCCAAACAGTTCCTTGAGCTGCATGGCAAACCTATCATTTTATATACCCTGGAACGTTTTGAGGAACACCCGGAGATCGATAATATTGTTGTCGTATGTCTGGAGAGCTGGATAAACCAACTGAATACAGTTATTAACCGGTACGACATCAAAAAAGTGCAGTTGATCACACCGGGTGGGGACACCGGACATGAGTCCATATATAATGGTTTGAAGGCCTTGGAGGGCGTGTGCCGGCCGGATGACATCATACTGATCCATGATGGTGTAAGACCTATGGTTACCAGAGAATTGATCACTGCCAATATAAACACGGTCAGAAAATACGGCACGGCAATAACCGCGGAGCCAGCAACAGAAAGTATTATCAGTAGTGAAAACGGTGACCTGATCAATTCTGTTCCCCCCAGAAGCAGTATGTTCACGGCAAAAGCTCCCCAATCCTTTTATTACGGGCTGATTTGGGAACTTTATCAAAAAGCACGGCGTGACGGGCTTCCAACAGTGGACTCTGCCCATTTGCTCAGTATATACGGTAAAGAAATGCATATGGTAAAGAGTTCATCTTATAACATAAAAATTACTACCCCGGCTGATTACTATATTTTCCGTGCGCTATATGAAGCAATGGAAAACCAGCAGATATTCGGGTTGTAACCAAACCATAGACTAAGGAGAACAAGATGGATACGAGCAAACCAACAGACCGTCTCCGAAATGTTAAGAAAGTAATGATATATGGAGCGCAAGCCATTGCCTTTGGGGTATATTCGGCATTAAAAGAAGTCTGGGGAATAGAAACCATATGTTTTGTTGTTACACGAAAGGAAGATAATCCTGCCTTTATAGAAAATATCCCGGTAATTTGCATTACCGAGTGCCACGAAGACAAGAAAACGTTGATACTGATCGCTACGCCCGAACCTTACCATCAACAAATAGCAAATACTTTGGATGAGCTGGGCTACACAAACTATTTACCTGTGGATTCCCCTGTTGAGTATGAACTGATGTCACAGTATTTCAGAAAAGGCACACAGTTCAAGCTGCTGGAGGATCTGCCGTTATGCGAGTCTTGTCCCGAAATGAACTCTTTTCCTGACATAATAGTTTTGATGGTAAAGAGTCATGCAGATAAGCCTTTGAAGAGAAGTCATTTTTTAAACGACTGGATTATCCCCATCCAGGCAGGAGCAGCGTTAACGGACATTAGAATTGCGGACTGCACAGACTATACCGGCGAGAATATTTCATTAAAGAATGCGAATTACTCGGAACTGACAGCGACTTATTGGGCATGGAAAAATCTAAAATGCGAATACAAAGGGATATTCCACTACCGCAGGATTATTGAGATGGGTCAGACCGAAATCCTGCGGATGCAGAGCAATCATGTGGATGTGGTATTGCCGCTTCCGTTTGTCTGCTATCCCGATACCCGTGGGCAATATGGTCGGTATATTGCAGAAAATGATATTCAGGTCGCCTTTCATATACTCCAGGACATGGAGCCTCGATATTTTGATGTTTTAAGAAGCATCCTCGGGGATAAATACCTTTATAACTATAATATTCTAATTGCAAGGGCCAGGGTGTTTGATGAATATTCACAGTGGTTGTTCCCTCTGCTTGCTGCGATAGAACATTATTATACTTCCAGAGGGATAAGCCGCCGGGACAGATATTTAGGTTACATCGGAGAAATACTGACCGCAGTGTATTTTTTATGTAATTTCAATCAGCTAAATATTGTGCATGGACAAAAAACATGGCTTGTATAGGAGGTGTTTGATAAAATGGATGACAGTGCCCGTTATGGTTATTACGATTCTTTTATAACGATGAAACGGTGGATGGAAAACCGAAATGCCGGCAAAATGCTCGATGCATACTTTAGAGAGCACGGATACGAGACTATTGCCATATACGGTGCAGGTGATCTGGGGAAGCTTCTTTATGAGGAACTGAAGCATACAGACATCAAAATCCTGTACTTTGTTGATAGAAACGCGGAAGGCCTTCACCAGATCGAAGGCATACCAGTGATCGATCTCGATGCCGTTGCTGAAAACAAAAGCATTGATGTACTTGTTGTTACGCCGTTGGGGGATTACAATGTGATATGCAGTGAGTTGATTGGAATTGCTCCGGAAGTACCGATCATTTCATTGAAAGACGCTGTATACGAACTGTGAAACAGGCAGATTGGAGGTCAATATGCAGACCATCGTAGAATTATTCGATTCTTTATGTCATGATCTTTCAATTAGTGTGGACGACAGTGAATTTGTCTATTTCATAGACTTCCAGCATATTATGGATGCCGCCAGGGGACATACGTTCAGTAACCTGACACCAAATTACAGGATTCTGCTGGAAAACGGGTTGATATCTTTAAAGTATCGGGAAGAGGATTGTACAAATAAATTTTGCCATGACTATAATAGTGTTATCGACAGCCTATGTATTCTTATCAGTAGGATTTGCCTCGAACTAGATCGAAAAAAACCGTGTAACTATGAAACCAAGCTGGAATGGTTCCGCAACATGATCGATAAGCCGGCAGCAGGCTTTTTTGAAGCCATACAGCGCATCCTGTTTTTGAATCAGATCATGTGGCAGACCAATCACAGGCTTTTGGGACTCGGGACCCTGGATACCCTGCTCGATCCCTTTTATAGAAGCGATACAGCGCAGGGGAAACTGAGTAAAGAGGATGTTGCCGGAGCTTTGCAATCGTTTTGCCGCATTCTGCACCAGGATTTTAAATACAAGAGCAATATGCTTCTGGGAGATACGGGTCAGATCATTGTACTGGGGAAATCAGATGAGAAAGGCAATTACCTCTATAATGATTTAACTATTCTGTTCATTGAAGCAATCGAAAAACTCAATCCGCCGGACCCCAAGATCCTTTTGAGGGTAAACAAAAATACGCCGCGGGAAGTCCTTCGATCAGCTGTCCGCTGTATTTCTACCGGAGTCGGAGCGCCCCTTCTTGCAAATGATGATGTTATAGTCCCTCAGCTTGTAAAATACGGCGTACCGATGCAGGATGCCCTGGATTACACCGTATCGGCATGTTGGGAGCCTCTGATCTGCGGAAAGGATTCCTCACTTAACAATTTGACGACTTTGAACTTTATGCGAAGCCTGGACAATCTCATAATGAGAGATCAGTTATCCAGGATCACCTCTTTTGAGGATTTCAAGAAGCGTTACCTGAAATACTTGTCCTGGAACCTCAACGCAGTCAAGCGTGTGGTAGGAAGGCACAGGTTCCAGTATGACCCCGTGCTCTCGGTTTTTATGGAAGGATGCTTTGAAAAAAGAAAGGATGTTT
>JAAZKL010000058.1 GCA_012799845.1 Clostridiaceae bacterium | reverse complement strand
TCGATCTCCTCCCCCGGCAGTTCCCTGTCGAGCGGTACGATGATGCCGACTCCGTTTGCGACAGCCAGATAGGTGAGGCACCATTCATAGCGGTTTTCACCGATGACCGCGACGCATTTATCTTTCAGCCCGAGATTCACCAAAGCAGTGCCAAGCGAATCGACTTCTCTTTTGAATTCCCTGTATTTTATTCCTTTGTAAGTCCCATTGCCTGATTTGATGTAAAAGGCCTCATTTTCGGGGTACAATTCGGTGCTTTGCACCAGCATATCCTTGAGATCCCGAATTTGGCGCACCTCACGGTTAGGTTTCGATGTCATTTCAATAACACCCCTTAAAAAAATGGAGAGAATTCCAGGATTCTCTGCCCATAATTATATATTATATTATGTCTATTAGTAAATATATCAGAATCCGCCGTTTTTTCTGCTTCGGTCAATAGTACTTTCTGCTCCGGGATCTCCGTGACAGCGCTTTCAGGACAAGCCTGGCAATGATGAAAAATATGATGAGTCCTGCACTGCAAACGCCGATTTTGAAGTACAGGTTGTCCATGATGGTTTCAGGGTTCTGCGTTATAGTGACCAGACTGACAGGGTCCGGCTTGTATTCGATATCCCTTGCTGCCAGCAGGTCCACCCTTCCGATCGGAACTCCGTCTTTCAGAAATTCGACATATCCGATCTTGTCGCCCTTGTTGACCGGTGCGTGTATATTTCCATTCAAATGGGATATTTCCTGGATGTTTCTCTTTGACACGTCTTTAGGCAGCACGCGGACGAGGGATTCCTCGGTTATCAGGTCAAGGCCGTAGATGTCCGCTGCATCTTCCACTTTTATGTTCCTGTACACCCGGCCTTTTTCAATAAGCTTGATGCGTTCGAAATTGGTGAAGCCGTAATCCATCAGTTCCTTTGAGTATTTCCTCACATTTTCGGAAGCGCCTTCGTTTTTGACACCCATTACGATTGCGATCAGTTCCATGCCGTCGGCATTTCTCGCGGACGACACGAGACAATAGCCTGCAGGTCCGGTAAAGCCTGTCTTGATGCCGTTGATTTCATAAAGATCGCTTGTGCTGTTCAGCATGAGCCTGTTTGAGTTTTTCAGTTCAGGCCATTTTGAGTGCTTGTTGGTAACAGGCATCGTAAAGCTGTGTGTGCTCACTATTTCCCTGAATTTCGGCAGTGTCATCGCATGCCTTGAAATGCAGACCAGATCGGCTGCAGTGGTGTAGTGCGCAGGATCATGGATGCCGCTTGCATTGCAGTAATGCGTGTTGCTTGCTCCCAGTTCCTTTGCCCGACTGTTCATAAGTTCCAGGAATTCCTCGGTGCTGCCGCATATGTTTTCCGCGATTATGTTCGCAGCTTCGTTGGCAGAACTGATGAGCATCGCCTGCAGAAGGTTTTCCAGGCGGATCTTTTCACCGGGTATTATCCCGATATTGCTTCCGTTATAGCCGATCGCATCTATGGCGGACTGGCTTGCAGTCATCACCTGATCCAGGTCGCCGAGTTCGATCGCCAGTATGGCTGTCATTATCTTGGTCGTGCTGGCAGGATATATTACTTTTTGGGCATCCTTCTCACACAGGACATCACCGGTTTGGGCATCTACCAGTATGTAGGCTTCGGCGTCCGGTGAAGGTGGCTGGGCATATGCAATATTTATGTTCGTTGCTGCCAGCAGCAGGATCATTGCCAATGTCAGCAGCCTTTTCATCTGTACATCTGTACCTCCGGGATGTGTTCTTTCAATTAAGAGTATATCAGAAATATTGTAGTGTAAGTTAAAAAATATTAAAAGCGCGGCGGAAAATAAAGGAAAATAGTAATATCAGGAAGAATATTACATAAATTGGAGGAGTGGAGTCATGAAAATTCAGTTATTCGGAAAAGAATTGGAAATAAAACAGGAATTTCTTGTGCCGGCAATATCGGGGCTTGTTTTGCTGGGCATACTTGCCGGATGCTTCTTATTCAGCGGCAGGGGAGATATTATTATTGAGGACGGGCAAATGCTCCTGCAGCCGGAAAGCACCGGATCGGACGCTGTGAGGCATGGGTCGGCTGCATCCGGCGATGCGACTGCTGTACGCAGTAACGGTGCAGGTCCCATGAACGGAAATGCGGAGGGAAGCCGGGGCGCAGCGGGGGAAGGAAACCGTGGTGCGGCAGTGGTCGGAAACCCAGGAATGACGGCGGGCGTGACCCAGGGCGCAGGCGGCTACGGATCGGGAAGCCAACTGAGCGCAGGCGGCAACAGTTCAGACAGCCAGCTGAGCGCAGGCGGTTACGGATCAGGAAGTCTCGAAATTGGAAACATGTTTGAGGGACCGGGTAGCGGGCTGACGGGGAATACTGGTCAGCTCGCGGGAAATAGGGACCAAATCAAGGTTTATGTAGTCGGATGCGTAAGGAAGCCCGGCATCGTTACACTGACGAAAGGGCAGATGATATATGATGCTGTCAGGGAGGCCGGAGGACTTACGGAGGACGCGGATGCCGACAACATCAACATGGTGTTTTCGTTGAATGAAAATGTGATGCTGGTCATAAAATCAAAGGAGGAGAACAGGACAGCGGGTGAGGGAGCGGTCGTTTACAGCGGCAGCGGCCCGGGAGCGGAAGTGATAGGAGGCGGCGATGACGAGGCTTACGGCCGTGACCGCATAAAGCCCGTCAATATCAACACCGCCGGGATCGATGAGCTCGATACACTTCCGGGGATAGGGGAGGCGAAAGCAAGGGATATCATCGCTTACAGGGAAAAGTACGGCAGATTCGCCACGATCGAGGATATCATGAAGGTCCCGGGAATCAAGAAAAACCGGTTCGAGAGCATCAGGGATTATATCACTGTGGATTAAGGGAACATTTAGGCACGGCAGTTCGTCGAGAGTGTGGGGTTGCTTTTGTCAAGACGATAGGATAGATGTTTTGGTGCAAGCAGGATTCAGGCATGATATGGGCAGGCATAAGCCTGATTCAGTCAAGCAGGGGATGGCAAGGCACAAACCGGCTGCAGGTCGGATATTGAGCGGTTGCGGATCGGATATAAGCCTGCTGCAGGTCGGATATTGAGCGGTTGCGGATCGGATATAAGCCTGCTGCAGGTCGGATATTGAGCGGTTGCGGATCGGATATAAGCCTGCTGCAGGTCGGA
>JAAZKL010000057.1 GCA_012799845.1 Clostridiaceae bacterium | reverse complement strand
TGTATGCCGGCACCGACAGCAGGAGCCACAGGTGGTCATCGGAGAATATATGCTGCTCCGGCGGCACATTGTGCGGCCCCTGCTCCCACGTAAGCGGCTGTAGCCCGTGCATGGCCGCTCCGTTGGATATCTGGCCCTTCAGCAGGTCAATGATCTTATCGCGGCAAAGCCCAGGGATCGAATGCATGACGCCCAGCGTATCCTGGTTGGTATCGCGGTAGCCGAGCCCGTCACGCCCCCCGGCTTCATTGAAGGAAGCTGACCTGGACCAGTTGAAGGTCGTATGGCACTGATACTGGTTCCATATGTTGACCATTGAATTTACAAGCGGAGAAGGCGTTGAGCATGTATAGGCAGACAGCCTCCTGTCCCAGTACTGCCTTACCTTATCGAATTCTTTCTCCACATTTGCGCGGTCGGAATACAGCCTTTTGCATTCCTGCCCGAAAGTCTTCGCGTCGCCGATCCCTACTATATACACGGCGTATGCCTTTTCGCCCGGTTTCAGCTTTAACCTGTTCTGCACCGATGCGCACGGGTTGCCCCCGACGGCTATAGTGTTCGCATTCCAGCCTCTCTCGACGGCGATAGGATTGCCCTCATGGCGGTAGCGCCCAATGAACTCCTCCCTGTCAGTTTCAAAACTGGCGACGGGAAGCGTGGACGCCATGAAAGCCTTGGGCTCGTTCATCGGCCAGAGGCGTATCGAATAATCCACAACGTCGTCTTTATAATCCATCCTGCATGTGTAAAGTATGTACTGGAAATTGGTCAGGTCCTGGTTCATATTCCAGAAGCACCATTCAGCGTACGTGAACAGCGACAGTTCCCTTTCCCTGTCCGATTTGTTTTCGACTTCCAACTCCCATATTTCGACAGGCTTGTCGATCGGCACGAACACCCTGTAATCTGTCTTTATTCCTTTGTACTCGCTTTCGAACCTCGTGTACCCGAGCCCGTGGCGGCATATGGTCCTGAAGCTGTCAAGCGGCTTGCCTACCGGCTGCCAGGATGCGGACCAGTAATCGCCGTCTTCATCGTCCCTGATATAGATGTAGCGGCCGGGACGGTCCATCGGAATGCTGTTGAACCTGAATCTCAGCATCCTTGACGATTTTGGCGATTTGTAAAAACCGTATCCGCTTGCGTTGTTTGAGATGATGCCGCAGTATTCGGCGGTACCGAGATAATTCACCCAGGACATCGGCGTGTCCGGCTTTTCTATTACATACTCCCTGCCGGCGTCGTCGAAATACCCATAACGCATGAGGCGCCCTCCTTAGTATTTGTAAAATAAATAATACCAGTCCATTTTAACATAATTTTCATGGAATTCACAGAATTACATAACGAATACGTCAGCTTACTTCGTATGCGTTCTTCCGCCGCCGTACACGACTCTTTCGCTGACACGTTTAGAAAAAGTTTATTTGTTAATAATAACCTTACGAAAAAAATAACCTATCGGAGGACAACCATGAACGATCCAACACTGAAGCTTGAGAAAAGGGATGCGGTCGGCGGAGGCAAGGCCAAAAGGCTGCTGGAGCAGGGGTTCATACCTGCTGTCGTATACGGGAGAGGATTCGAATCCACCGCTGCCCAGGTCGACAGGTCCGAACTGAAAAGATTCCTTAAGACCAAAGGAAAAAATGCGGTTTTCAAAACCGAGTTTGCACAGGAACATGACCTTTCGCTCGTCATAAAGGACATACAATACCATCCGGTCAACAAGGAAATCATCCACCTGGATTTCCAGAAGGTCGATCCGCAGGAAACAGTGCAAATGGAGATACCTGTCAGGGTGACAGGGGAAGAGACATGCGCAAAAGCAGGCAATTCGGTGCTGCATCAGCTCAATACGATAACTGTCGAATGTCCTGCCGGCGGCATACCGAAATACGCATCCGCGGACATATCCGGCCTGGAAGCCGGCCAAAGCATTACAGTTGCGGACTTCCGGTTCCCGGAAGGTGTGAAGGTGCTGACCGATCCCTCCAAGGTAGTCATCACGATCAAAGGGCACCGGTCGGATCAGGTATCGGATGAGGAAAAGGAAACACACATACCTGTACCTGCTACGGAATCGTAGGCCTGTACAGACCGCAGGATCACACCTGTACCATCTACGTATCCGCGGACCTGTGCGGGCCACAGAACCATAAAACCCATGTAACAGCTACCGCCGGCTCAAAAATACCAGGCCGGCGAGATCCTTACCCATTCGTCGCAATAATAGCCGTAATGGCTTTCCACCGCCATGTTTTTCAGGTCGAATACCGATACGCAGCCCTCTATCCGGGTTTCCTTCCCGTCGCTGCTCCTGGGATTATCGGCATAATAGTCTTTATATTTTCCGGAAGGCGCAAGGAAGCTGATCAGTTCCTTCGCGTCCTCTAAGCCTATACTGCCCTTTTCCGCCAGCCTGTCATATACCTGGCGGTTCAGTTCGTCATAACGCCACTGTATATCGTCGGTCCTCTTCCCGATGACCCGCTGCGTCCAGCGATGCATCGCGAAATAGCGCATCTCGGGGATGATGCAGTGGTTCGAAGCCACCAGCAGTTCATCGCTGTCTTCTCTCTGGGGAGCAAAATAATACGTGGAAGGGCAGTTACTGTCACCGACCCTGTTGATATACGCCGTTTTATCAAAGGCGTCGGGATATATGAACTTGTCGGCTTTCTTCTTCATATTGTAGTGATCCCACAGTTGCCGGTTGAAAGCAAGGTATTCCTGCGGGTATTTGTAATCGTTCCATCTGAACATGACACCGTTGCGGTACAGTGCGGATGCATGGCTCCTTATGAACTCCATGTCGGGCAACAGCGGCCTGTACTCTTCGTCTGCGTACTGCGTGAAATCAGGCTCCGGCCACGATGCGCCCGCCTCACCGATGCAGGACCGTCCCGTGCCGTCTGCGATTATGTATAGCCATGACACTCCTTTCGGCAGCTCAGCCATCAAAGCTGCGGCATCCTCTGCACTTTTGCCGTACTGGACGCACAGCCTTGTCATAATGAGCGAGTTGATCCCTACATTCTCGGGGTCGCAGTTAGCGCCGGGCGACATGTCCACACCCAGCGCCACACCTTTCATGTTCATTGCCGCTATACTCCCCACCATGCCGGGAGCTGCTATATTCATGAATCGGATGGGCGCTTTGCGCCGCTCCCCCAGTATCCCGGAAACCGGATCGTACTTATTCCCGTTGCCGTATCCTTCTCCAGGCGTCACCGGCGAATACAGTATATATGCGCAGGTGTCCTGGAAAACGCCGGCGGAAGGAAAAGTGAAATCCCTGCCGAAAAAACAGCCGTTACCGGCGCTTCTTCCGCTTGCAACAAACGCATTGCACATCATCGGTATGTCAAAATCCTCAGGCTCTATGCCTTCCAGGGTGCGTTTGAGGAACTTCCCCGAATAGATTACTGAACAGAGGATATCTATACCGGTGTTGAGCACGATGAGCCGCTGCATATCCACACGGGTCTTCGGGTTGCGGCTCCTGCACCCGTCATATATGCCCCGTATCTCCTCGGTGATCTCCGGCGGCATCTTCTGCCAGGTCTTTTTGGAAAGCTCATGGACCACCTTTATCAGGATGCCCTGGACCAGCTTCATTTTCTCCAGCACCTTGCTGCCTATGAATGAAAAAACGACCCTGTCGGTGAAATCCATCATCCGGGCGATTTCGTCCTCAGCCAACTTTCCCATGAGAAAGCCCGTTTCATAAGGCGTGCCTTCAACATAGTAAGCCCTTTTAGGCCTACCGGTATCGTAATTTACGACTGTCCTGCTTTCTGCGGTTATGCCAAGCCTCCCGTTATACACAACGGTCCTTGTAACTTCAAACCCGTCATTGCTGAAAGCTTTCGCAAGACGTATCAGCCGCTTCCCCGACTCCGTGCTTCTGTACAAGCGAAACACCCCTTCAGTAAAAACCGGTGTCTCAACCGGAACTGAGTCACCGGTGAATGATTTCCCGTTCTATTTTATGCACGGGGTAATCGGAGGGAACCGGGATTACTTTGCTTGCATACAAAAAGCGGCTGTCGTTCAGCCGCTCCTTTATACTATACCTGCATCTACTGTCCGTTTGCAGTACCATCGCCGTCTGTTATTCAAGTGCAGTACTATACCAATATCACGTCGAACCTTCCCCATGTCATGCTGCATGTGATGACATACGCCTTGCCCGGGTTGGCAAGCGTGTAGTTCTCCGCCACCTGCTGCGGATGCATTTCAAGCTCCACACCGTTGTTCGACATATTTACGAGGAATATGCCGTTGTGCAGGTTCAGGAACTCGCCCACCGACGCCTGTGCCAGTTCGTCAGGCTCCGTTATCTCCTCCTGCGCGAACCTGGCGGCAAACTTCACGAACACTTCCCTGTCACATGCTATGGCCGTATGCAGACTTATCTTCCCGAATATTTCCTGGCTGGTGTACCATTGCGCCGTAATATCGGACTTCAGCTGATTTATCTCGACCGTCGGGCTGTCGTCCACGAAACGGATCAGGTTCTTCATCAGCAGTGTCACATAATCGCTGTACATTTTTCCGAGAAGGGCTTCGCCATAATTCTGGAATATCTGCTCGATCTCCTGCGAATCATCTTTCCTGACCACATTGAACTGCCTTGTGGACATGCCGTATTCCTTCTTGTAGTTGTCCAGCGCCTGCTGGAGCTGCTCGATGGTAAGGTGTCCCCTGTCGATCAGGGCCTGTCCCAGCATCAGGTGCCCCTGTTTCTGCGTGGCAAGCATCTCTTCAAGCTGCTTTTCATTTATATATCCCTTTTCGATCGCCAGCTCGCCAAATCTCTTGTCTATTCTCTTTTGCATATTGTGGATCTCTTCGACCTGCGAAGGCGTCATATATCCTGCATTGACTGCTATAACGCCCAGCTTGAGGTGCACGGATCTTTGATATTCAAGCGCATCCGTCAGTTGCTCAGGCTTGATCAGACCATTGTTCAACAGGTAATTGCCGAAGTATTGGCTATACATATTCCACACCCCTTCTCAGAAAACATTCTTAAGGATATGCTCTATCTGGGATTTTTCCCACGGTTTCTGGATAAAGTCGGAGGCACCGGCTTCCATTGCTGCTTTCAGATGGGACTTCGTACCTGAGGATGACAGCATGATGATCTTTACGTCCTTCTTGATTTCCCTCATTTCCTGCAATGCCTCTATGCCGTTTTTATCAGGCATAACGATATCCAGGAATACAAGATCGGGTTCATTTTGCCTGAACAGTTCAACGGAAGTTTGCCCGCTTGATGCTTCGATTATATTGAAATCACCGTACTCATTAAGGCAATCCTTCATTTTTTTCCTGACAAGCAGGGAATCATCGCAAATGAGAATCGTAGGCCGGTCTTTGCTCATTAATATACCTCCCTGAAAAAAATGCAGAATTTTGTATATCATTATCATATCTTATTTCTTCCAATATGTAAAGGAATTGCACATCTCCGTCAAACTATAACGTTTTGGCCGTTGCTGCATAGAATATAGAAGTAGTATAAATTGTAAAGGAGTCTTCAGCATGCAGCTGCCAAAAGGCTCGGGAATCGAAGCGCTGGACAGGATTGTCCGAAGAAGCGTCAGATTCTGGTCCGATCAGTTCAGTACGGATCGATTCAGACGAAGCATGATGTCAGCATTAAAAAAACTCCCGACCATTGAGCTGCCGTCGCTGGCCGATCTTAGAAAGCCGGTCGACAACTTTGTAAAATCGCTGAACAACGCTGTTGCACAGCTAACTTACAAACCTGAAAAAATCGATTACCGCATCATCGTCAACGGCTTCCTTCCGCCGGGTGCAAAACTGATAAAGCCCCAATATCCCGAACAGGCGGGAGAGATCCAGTTTGTCGACCTTGACGGCGACGGGCGCAGCGAATTGATCGCATCATACATTACCGGCGACGGCATAAGGACGCTTGTCCTGAAAAAAGATGAAGTCCAGTGGTACAAAATGGCCGAGGTCAGCAGCCCCGGCTACAGCAGCATACACTACCGCACATGCGCCGACATTTCCGGGGAAGGTAAAAAGGATCTGCTCCTCGGCCTTGTATCAAATCAGCAGGGCCGTATGCTGTTTGCGTATTCACTGTCGGACGGAAGCTCAAAAAAGATATTCGGCAGGAAATACGACAAGCTGGAAGTAATCAGGAGATCCCCGCGGGTCTCGGGAGATGCCGTGGCATTATGGCACGAAGAGGCTCCGGGAATATATAACATCGAGCTTATTCGCTGGAACGGCATCGACATCGAGCAACTCGACAAAACCCGTTATCTCGGTACAAG
The DNA here is from genome assembly GCA_012799845.1 of Clostridiaceae bacterium. Classification (GTDB taxonomy): domain Bacteria; phylum Bacillota; class Clostridia; order Acetivibrionales; family DTU013; genus DTU013. The sequence continues at coordinate 609 of JAAZKL010000057.1, read as the reverse complement.
AGTACTGCCCTACTACATCAGGAAACTCAGGCAGGATCCTTCCGACACCACAGGTTGGTACAATCTGGCCGGTACATTCATGGATGCCGGCGACAGGGTGAATGCAGCCAAAGCGATAAGGTATGCCCTTGAGTTCGATCCGGACCCGGCTATGAGAGGCAGGCTCATGGAACTCCGGCAAAAGCTCTGACTGCTTCGTTAATCGAAACATGCATACATGAAGGAGGCAGACACACATGAGAGGCATGCCGGTTTCGCTGCTTGACAACATAAGGATCAGCAATGGTCCTGAAGGATTGAGACGCTTTTTTTCAGAGCTGCTGCACACGGACAGGAACAGGCTTCTGGAACTGCTTAGCGACAGGCGCCTGCACTTCGGTACATTGTATCTGCTGAAACCCGACATCATAAGCGGAGGCCTCCGGGAAGCATTACCTGGTATATATAAAAAAGCGCTGGAACTGTCCGATGAACTGTGCGGTGTAAAAACTGACGGCACTTTGCAGGCCGGCAGACGGATCACGCCTGTCAGAAGACGTACAGGTACAGGACCGTCGGGAAGAAGTCGGGAAGGCGGCAAAACACAGGCTGCAGACATGATATTCTCTG
>JAAZKL010000056.1 GCA_012799845.1 Clostridiaceae bacterium | reverse complement strand
TACAGGAAAGACGGCGGACAGATACACGACGAATAAGCGATTCAGGCATAAGTGAGGTCGATACTTTTGACTGTTACCCCGATGATGCAGCAATATCTGGATATTAAAGAGCAGTATAAAGACTGCATACTCATGTTCAGGCTGGGCGACTTCTATGAGATGTTTTTCGACGATGCGGTCGTCGCGTCCAGGGAACTTGAGATAGCACTGACAGGCAGGGACTGCGGTCTTGAAGAGAGGGCGCCCATGTGCGGAGTGCCCTACCACTCTGTGGACGGCTATATCGCGAGACTGATCCAGAAAGGGTACAAGGTAGCCATCTGCGAGCAGATGGAGGACCCCTCGCAGGCAAAGGGTATCGTAAGGCGTGAAGTCATTAAGGTGGTGACTCCCGGGACCGTCACAGACGCTTCGATGCTGGATGAGAAGAAGAACAACTACCTGGTATCTGTATTCGCCAAAAAGCATATGTACGGATTTGCGGCAGTAGACGTATCCACGGGTTATTTCGCAACTACGAGGATCACCTGGGGGAATACGCTGGGCAAGCTGCTTGACGAGATAGCGAAATATTCTCCTGCCGAGATAATAACGAACCGCAGCTTTTGTGATTCAAAGACAGCTTCCGGGCAGCTCACAGGCAGGTTCAGCGCATATGTTTCACAACTGGATGACATATATTTTGAAGATGACTTCTGTCGTGAACTGCTCAGCCGTCATTTCGGTTCTGCAGCAATTCCGGATGCGGATGCTGAACTCTGCGTCAATGCTTCAGGCGCCCTGCTGTATTATCTCGAACAGACCCAGAAATCAAGCCTTGGCCATATACAGCAAATCACTCCCTACAAGCTCGAAGAATATATGATACTGGACATGGCAGCCAGGAGGAACCTCGAACTGACGGAAACGATGCGGGAAAAATCCCGCAAAGGCTCCCTGCTGTGGGTACTGGACAGGACGATGACCTCCATGGGAGCCAGGATGCTCAGGAGATGGCTGGAACAGCCGCTGATAAACCCTGGCGACATAAATGAGCGGCTTGAGGCAGTCTCGGAACTGAAGGACAAATTCATGGTCAGGATGGAACTGCGGGAACTTTTCAGGAGGGTCTATGACATAGAAAGGCTGATAAGCAGGATAGTCCTCGGGAATGCCAATTGCAGGGACCTTATTGCCCTGAAAAATTCAGTCGGCCAAATACCATATATTAAAAAGATACTTGAGAACTGCGGATCTGCGCTTATAACGATGAACAACTCCCTTATGGATGAGCTTGACGACATATATGAATTGATAGAGAGTTCCATAGTCGATGATCCTCCCATATCGGTGAAAGAAGGCGGGATCATTAAGTACGGATTCAATGAAGATGTCGACAGGTTGAGGGACGCAGCCGCCAACGGCAAGGAATGGATACTGTCCCTCGAAGCCAGTGAACGTGAAAAGACGGGCATCAAAAACCTCAGGATCGGGTACACGAAAGTATTCGGCTATTACATTGAGGTGACGAAATCCTATTTCCATATCGTTCCGCAGGAATACATAAGGAAACAGACGCTTGCCAACTGCGAAAGGTACGTCACGCAGGAGCTTAAGGAAATGGAGGAGACTGTCCTGGGAGCCGAGAGCAGGGTAGTGGACCTGGAATACCGGCTGTTCGTCGATATACGCCAGAGAGTTGCATCGCAGACCGCCAGGATAAAACAGACTGCCCAGTGCATAGCTGAACTCGATGTGATCTGTTCCCTGGCCGAGGCTGCTGACCGTGAAAATTACTGCAAGCCGACAGTTACTGATGACGGCGTAATCAGGATAGAAGGCGGAAGGCATCCGGTAGTCGAGAAGATGCTGGAAACAGGGTCTTTCGTGCCGAACGATACGCTGCTCGACATGGATGAAAACCGGCTGGCTGTCATCACAGGACCCAACATGGCCGGTAAATCCACTTACATGCGACAGGTAGCCCTAATCGTGCTGATGGCGCAGATCGGGAGTTTCGTACCCGCTGATTCGGCAGTGATCGGCATTGCTGACAGGATTTTTACCAGGGTGGGGGCCTCGGATGATCTGGCTGCCGGCCAGAGCACATTCATGGTCGAAATGTCGGAAGTGGCGGCCATACTGGAGAATGCCACCGAAAGGAGCCTGCTGATACTGGATGAGATCGGCAGGGGCACCAGTACGTTCGACGGCCTCAGCATAGCATGGTCCGTGATGGAATACATATCCGACAGGGAAAGGGTGGGCAGCAGGACGCTGTTTGCCACGCATTACCACGAACTTACCGAACTGGAAGGCAAGCTCCCCGGAGTCAAGAATTACTGCATCGCCGTCAGGGAAGAGGGAGATGATATAATTTTCCTGAGAAAAATAATCCGCGGAGGGGCCGACGGCAGCTACGGGATCCAGGTGGCAAAGCTGGCCGGGCTGCCCCAGTCTGTGACGGAGCGGGCAAAGGAACTGCTGAAAGAGCTTGAGGCGGCCGATATAAGCAAGAAAAAGGCGCGGAACAGGAGGAAAGCCCTTGAGGGACAGGTGGAGTTTTTCATACCTGAAAACCCTGAAGGCAGGATCGGCGACGAGATCCTGGAAGAACTCAGGTCAGTGGACATATCTACCCTGACGCCGCTCGACGCGCTGAATGTTCTGTACAGGCTCCAGCTTAAAGCAAGGAAGGGTTGAACATGGGCAAGATAATCATTCTTGATGAGAATACCGTGAATAAAATAGCCGCAGGAGAGGTCGTGGAAAGGCCTGCTTCGGTGGTAAAGGAGATGGTGGAAAATTCTATCGATGCAGGCGCTTCCATTATAAATGTGGAGATACGCAACGGCGGCATTTCCTTCATACGGGTGACCGACAACGGCTGCGGCATGTCGGAGGACGACGCAGCCATGGCTTTTGAAAGCCACGCCACAAGCAATATCAGAAGGGTGGACGATCTAAGCTCGATAACCAGCATGGGCTTTCGCGGCGAAGCCCTGGCAAGTATTGCCGCCGTCTCAAAGGTCCAGATGCTTACAAGGCCCCATGACAGCGTACAGGGCGTCAATATAACAGTAGTCGGCGGTACTGTTGACGAAATAAGGCCTGCAGGCTGTCCTGCCGGCACTTCGATAACGGTAAGCGAATTGTTTTTCAATACGCCTGCAAGATATAAATTCCTGAAAAAAGACGCCACAGAAGCCGGTTATGCGGCGGACATCCTCATCCGTATAGCTCTTTCGCATCCTGAGATATCCTTCACTCTTACGAACAACGGCAGGAGAGTATTGCACACCCCGGGTAACGGTGATCTGAAAAGTACGGTATTCAGCATATACGGCCCGGATACGGCAAAACACCTGGCAAATGTAGAATATGAGGATGGAGGGATAAGGATAACGGGATTCGCCGGACTGGCCGGGACAGCCCGCTCAAGCAGGGTAAACCAGTCGATTTATATCAATAAGAGGTACATTAGGAACAAGACCGTGACATCAGCCATCGACGCCGCTTATTCCACATTCCTGATGAAAAACAAATATCCTTTCATCGTGCTCAATATCGGCATCGATCCGTCAAAAGCGGATGTCAACGTGCACCCGTCGAAACTGGAAGTAAAGTTTTCCAACGAGCAGGACATATTCAGGGCAGTATATCACGCTGTCAACAATGGACTTTTATCCCAGTCTTCTGTCCGGACATTGCCAGGTCCCGGAAAAAGCCCCAATATCGCTGGCAAAACCGGATATACCCAGGAGGAGTTTGAACAGGTCAAAAAAGAACTGGACCGCAAATACCAGGAGGCTGTGTCTGGCGGAAACCCGTTCCGGGAGCCTCTAAAGCCAGATTTCCAGGGAAATGGCGCCGACGCCGCAATATCGTCCGGGAAGGCGGCAGAGATCAAGGATAATGATCTGCCGGACAAGCCTGTTGGAGAATCATCGGACAAGCAAAACGATGATTTGCCTGAAAGGCATGCTGATGAATTGCAGGACATGCAAATTGAAAAAAACCTGGGAGGGCGTCCTGAACTGTATCAAGACAGGCAGCGCGACGCAGGTTATATCAAAGACGCGGCAGGTACCGGGATATTTGAGACAAAGCGGGATGCAGACGGCGGAACCGTGTCAGAAACAGTGGCAGAAAAAGAAAAATCAGGCCGGATCTTCAGCTATACAAGGATAGTCGGACAACTGTTCTCCACCTATATATTGCTGGAGGGCAAAGATGAACTGTATTTGCTGGATCAGCATGCCGCTCATGAGAGGATCAGGTATGAAAAGCTGAAAAAAGCATATGAACAGAACGAACCTTTGTCGCAGATGCTGCTGCAGCCGGTCCATATCACCCTTACTGGCAGCGAATACCAGTATGCCATGGATGAAGCAGCTTTTTTCGAAGAGCTTGGCTTCATATTCGACAGTTTCGGCGCTAATTCCATCATTGTCAGATCTGCGCCATTGATCGATGAAAACATGGATATCCGGGGATCCTTTATCGGGATACTCGACTTCGTGATGAGCGGATCCGCAGCCGATAAAAGACTTATTGCCGATGAAGCCCTGTACAGGATGGCGTGCAAATCGGCGGTAAAGGCTCACGACAAGCTTGACGAAAGAGAAATAGAGGCATTGCTGGCAGATCTGTCGGCTCTCGAAAATCCTTTTACGTGTCCTCACGGAAGGCCTGCCATATTTAAAATAAGAAGATATGACCTGGAAAAATTGTTCAAGCGGATAGTATAAATAAAAAAATTACTGGGTACAATTGACAAATAGAAGGGGGGAGACGTCCCGAATGGAGCCTGTCATAGTAATAGCAGGCCCTACTGCGTCAGGAAAGACCCGATTGTCCATCGAGCTGGCAAAACTTATAAACGGAAGCATAGTATCAGCGGACTCGATGCAGGTCTACAAATACATGGATATAGGTACTGCAAAGCCTGATAAGGAAGAAATGTCAGGTGTCAGGCACTATATGATAAATGAAGTGGAGCCGGATGAAAACTATAGCGTCGCAAGGTACAGGGAACGGGCTCTTGAATGTATCGCAGCCATAACAGAAGAAGGCGGCCGCCCGATCGTCACTGGCGGGACAGGTTTGTACATAAACTCGCTGGTATATAACATCAACTTCTCTGAAACGATATGTGACGAAGACCTGAGAGAAGCCCTGAAAGCCGAAGCCGAGCAGTACGGGAACAGATACCTGTATGAAAAGCTCTCCAGGATAGATCCTGAGGCGGCTTCCAGGATACATGAAAATGATACGAAAAGGATCATCCGGGCCATAGAGGTCTACACGCATACACGGAAAACGATCTCTGAGCATATCAGGCAGTCGAGGCTCGAGCCGCCGCCTTACAGGTATATCCTTTTCGGACTTGACTGGGACAGGGAGGAACTGTACAGGCGCATCGACGAGAGAGTCGACAGGATGATCAGCGAAGGACTTGTGGAAGAAACCAGGCGACTGGTGGAAATGGGCTATGACAAGCGTTCCACAGCAATGCAGGCCATCGGGTACAAGGAAATATTGCCTTATCTGAAAGGGGAGTGTTCGCTTGAGGAAGCCGTGGAAATGCTGAAACGAAACACGCGGCGCTATGCCAAAAGGCAGATGACATGGTTCAGACGGATGCAGGAAATAATCTGGCTGGACATGGATGAAGATACCGATATGAAGGAAGCTGCGGGGAAAATAATTCATCATTGTCTTGCAACGCATGGAATAATCTTGTAGAATTAAAATGATTCTTTCTTTTGATTGGTTGTCTGGAAGCAGGATATATAATTGAGGAGGATTGTCAGGTGAACAGATCAAATATCAATTTGCAGGATGTATTTCTGAACCACGTAAGAAAAGAACACCTTCCTGTGACCATCTACCTTACCAACGGTTTTCAGCTAAAGGGCATGGTAAAGGGTTTCGATAATTTCACCGTAATACTTGATACCGACGGGAGACAACAACTGGTGTACAAACACGCGATCTCCACCATAAGCCCCATGAAACTGGTCAACTTTATTTTTAACGACAACAGGGAATAACAGCAGCGGACAGCATGCTGCCAAAGATTTCAGCATGCTGTTACAGCTTTCTGAAAACGCCTGTCACCTTGCCGAGGATCGATATATTGTCGCGGACGATGATAGGATCCATATACCTGTTCTGAGGCTGGAGCCTTATATGGTCCTTTTCCTTGTAGAAAGTCTTCACGGTCGCCTCATCTCCGATCAGAGCCACTACTATATCTCCGTTGTTGGCTGTCGACTGTTGCCTTACCAGGACCAGATCCTTATCAAGAATACCTGCTTCGACCATACTGTCTCCCTGGACCCTTAGCATGAATGCGTCCGAATTCTGGACAAAATCGACGGGCAAAGGGAAAGTTCCCTCTACATTTTCAACTGCCAGTATGGGCTGGCCGGCAGTGACCCTCCCAACTATCGGCACGTCAACGAGTTCCTTTCCGGGGTAATAATCTCTTCCGGATCCCTGTTCCTTTCGGGGTGTATTCCTGTTACCCGCGATCACCTTGATGGCTCTTGGTTTTGTAGGATCCTTGGCAATAAGTCCGTTCTTTCTGAGCTTTTCAAGATAGCCGTGCACAGTGGAAGTGGATTTGAATCCGACCGCACTGCATATTTCCCGTACAGACGGGGGATATCCCTTCTCTTCGACCTGCCTGTTCACGAAATCCAGGATCTGCTGCTGCCTGTCAGTGAGCTTCTTACTCATTCCAAACACCCCTTTATGGTACCTTCCCGACAATTTTTATCCACTGAACCCATTATATTAAAAAACTAAAAAAAAGTCAAACAAATGTTCGAAAAACATATTGACACAAGAACACATGTTCGTATATAATACTATCAGAACGCATGTTCTGCGGGAGGTCATTCGAATATGATGAAAAAGAAATATGTATTAAAAAACCGCAAACGATTCAATTTGTTCCTGGTAACCCTGACTGTATTGCTTTCTGTCCTGATATTCACAGTTGCCGCCAACGGCGCTGATACCGGAGATAATTGCGAGACCGTGGCCGTAAAGAGGGGAGATACTCTCTGGGATCTTGCGAAGGTATACCGCGGAAATACTGATATAAGGCAATATATAGAAAGAATAAAGGAAGTAAACGGTATGGAAGACAGCACCATATACGAGGGAGATATCATAAAGCTGCCACTGTGAAGAAATACTGACAAGCCGTCGATGCGGCGTATTATTTGCTGATTTCAGCAAGAAGAGACCGCCAGACATCCAAATCGGCGCCGCTCTGTCCATTGTTTTTCCGGTCTGGTATGAGACCCAGCCTCCACAGTGATATGCCCTCGATCCCGAAGTTCCTTGCCAGCTTTACTTTGGCATCTACGCTTCTTCTGTCTTCATACCATACAGTATATTCGACGCCGGTTTTCGAATCAGTATATTTCAAATACGGATTCTCATAGTCCTCACGATAATGGTATGAGATCTCCACGCCGCTGTCCAGGAGCTTCAGGAAGTTTTCAAGGTTATATCTCAGCGGCACCTGGTTCAGTGTCTTGCCGTTTTGCTTTTTCCATACGGTCCAGTCAAATGATATCTGGAGCATTATCCTGCTTTTGTCCTGTACGCCGGACACGGGATCAGTTATCGCCTGGAGCGCGTAGTATACATCTTCTATGGGAGTCAGCGGAGTGAGTGTGACACCTCGTTCCATCTCGGCCTTGGTCAGGCGTTTGGCATCATAGTCATGCGCCATGAGTATTACTTTGTCAGCCAGTTCACCGATCGTCCTGTAATCATAGCCATCCAGGCTCGAAGCGCTCCTTTTGGGATGCATCAGCGGATGTACAGCCACAAAAAGTTTTTTATTCCTGGTATCCAGTTTGTCCTTCAGTTTTCTGAGGAATTCGTTCAATCCATTTTTCCCGTTCTCGCCCCTCAGACCTTCAAAGTCGATGACGACGCCGTCGAAAGAGCCGGTTTCATTATCCCGGGAGACGCCGTCCAGTGCATCGTTTATGTCAGCGATGACTTTTTCGGACATTCCGGGATCTTTGAACATATATTCAAGCAGCCCATATGCTTCACCTGTATCAGGGTCTTTTATCCTGACCGACTGATCCGCATAAACCATCAGTAAAGCAGGCACGCCAGCTTTTTTTGCCGTTTCCAGCCTGATGGTGAATCCCTGGGGAAGGTAGTAGTCGTTCTGGCCAAGCGCGGTGCGCGACGTGTTGAGAACGATCTCTCCGGAGGAACTGTCATATCCGAGGCTGCTCCAGCCAAAGCACACTGAAGTGAGATCAGGTATCTTGCTGCTTTGAGACGAAGAGCTTATTGCATAGAAAGCGTTGAGTTCGCTGATTTTATTTTCAATGACATCCAGCATCCTCACCAGCATATATGCCGCTTCCTCTCTTTTCATCTCACCGTATGGATCGAAGACCGGCGCCCCGTCAATTATCCCAAAGTCCCTGGCAATGGTGATATGACCCGTATACTCTGTCACATCTTCAAAAGGAGCTCCAAGGTAATCCAGCCTGGCGGCCAGTTCTCCATATCCGAAACTGTTTACTATCATTATGACTGCTTCCTGCCTGGTGACGGGATCATTGGGCCTGAAAACGTCAGGTTCATTAGTGATTATGCCGTTTTCGAGGGCTGCTTCTATGGGACCGAAATAGAACTTATCCGGATCAGTATTGTCCGAAAATGAACCATGCAGAGGAGTTTCGCCGCCACAGCCCAGAAGATCCACCAGCATCGAGATGAATTCGCCTCTTGTTATCGTACGTCCATAACCGAACCTGTTCCTCCCGATACCCGTCGTCACGCCCATACGCCTCAGCCTGTGGATAGGCTCATAAGCATAGCTGTTTACAGGAACATCTGAAAAGGGCTGCGTATTGTCATCCAAACTAATATTGTTCGATACGTATTGGGCATATGAAAACGCTGATAATGAAACTATCAGGGCAAATAAAACGAAGAAGACCGCAAGGTTTATATTTTTCTTCAAAATATTCAGCATATGGCCCCCGGAAAGAACAACCACTTTACATAATTTAGCTTTAGTTTACCATATTGAGATCAACAACTGCAACAATCGGTACAGAGTATGCTATAATATGAAGGACCAGCCAATATATGTTTTTTGATACGGCTGATATTGGTTATAATAAGAATCGGCAAAATGATGCATGCTTAGTACGATATCGGGGCATTTAAACCGACGGCATCAGGACATCGATACTGACATCAGGACACCAATATTTATGTACAAAGAGGTATGGAATGGCATCTGAAATATACCTTGACAACAGTGCAACCACGAGACAATATGACGAAGTTACTTCGCTGATGGCCGATGTGGCTGCCAATAATTACGGCAACCCGTCATCCCTGCACACCAGGGGTATAGAAGCTGAAAGGATAGTCTCAGGCGCGCGTGAAACCATAGCTGCGCTTCTCGGGGCCCAGCCTTCGGAGATTTATTTCACTTCAGGAGGGACCGAGTCCAACAACCTTGCAGTCATAGGTTATCTTGATGCAAACCCAAGGAAGGGCAGGCATGTCATTACCACCAGGATAGAGCATCCCTCTGTGCTGGAAGTGTTCAGGCATCTCGAAAGCAAGGGTTATAAAGTGGATTATCTCGATGTTGACGGGAACGGCCGGATAATCCCCGGGCAACTGGAGGAAAAAATAAGGCCGGACACCGCCCTTATCGGTATCATACTTGTCAATAACGAAACCGGAACTATGCAGGATATAAGCAGGATAGCAGCCATAAGAGACGCACTGAACCCGCAGACCGTAATACACGCGGATGCTGTTCAGGCATTCGGCAAAATAAAGCTGACTCCTGCCAGGTCGGGCATAGGCCTGATGTCGTTAAGTTCTCACAAGATCCACGGACCCAAGGGCGTCGGTGCATTATATGTGTCAAAAGGGATAAGGATAAACCCGCTGTTTTATGGAGGAGGCCAGGAAGGCCTTATACGGTCCGGAACTGAAAATGTGCCGGGGATAGCTGGTTTTGGCCTGGCTGCCAGGATGACGGCAGAAAGAACACAGGAAAACTTACTTAAGGCAGCTCGTCTGAAGCAGATGCTGATCGACGGGCTTGCATCGTCAGATATCGAACACCGTGTCAATTCACCAGGCGATGCTTTGCCATACATAATCAACATCTCCTTTAAAAATGTAAGGGCGGAAGTGCTGCTCCATCACCTGGAGCAAAGGCGCATTTTTGTTTCGACCGGGTCGGCCTGTTCATCGAATAAAAAGAACAGGAGCCATGTGCTGGCGGCGATGAACATAAGCCAGGAATGGATAGACGGTGCAATACGATTCAGCCTGTCGCATCAGAATACCGAAGAGGAGATGAGGTTGACAACAGATGCATTGAAGGATATCATTCCGGTTATAAATATCAGAAAAAAAAGTCGAGCCGGGAGGAACATATGAAAAAAGTAATACTCGTAAGATACGGAGAAATAATGCTCAAGGGTCTGAACAGGCCTGTATTCGAGTCTGCGCTGATGCGAAATATAAAACATTCGCTCAGCGGGCTAGGAAAAACTGCCATAAGATGTTCCCAGGCGAGGATCTACATCGAACCCGGGCAGGATGATTTCGATTTCGAGGGCGCTGTTTCAAGGCTCACAAAGGTGCTCGGCATCGTTTCGGTGAGCATCGTATGGAAGGTTGCATCAGATTTCGAAGAAATCAAAAAATATTCCGCGGAAATGGTCCGCGAATACATATCAAAGCCCGGCAGAATTACCGCGAAAGCATCGGCGGGCGGACCAGGAGCATCGGACGGTACTTTCAGGTTCAAGGTGGAAACCAAAAGAGGCAACAAGAGGTTTCCAATGGAGTCGCCCGAGATATCCAGGCAGCTTGGCGGATATCTGCTAAAAAGCGTTCCCGGACTGAAAGTCGATGTTAACGATCCGGACTTCGTGTTTTTTGTCGAGGTCAGGGAGCACACATATCTATATTGCGATATAATCCCCGCATTCGGCGGCCTGCCGGTCGGTACGAGCGGAAAGGGTATGCTTCTCCTGTCAGGAGGGATCGACAGTCCGGTGGCAGGATGGATGATGGCGAAAAGAGGCATGGAAATTGAGGCTGTGCATTTCCACACCTATCCCTATACCAGTGAACGCGCCAGGGACAAGGTAATCACGCTGGCAAAGATCATGGCGCAGTATTGCAGGCGCATCAGGCTCCACATTGTGCCCTTTACTGAGATCCAGCTCGGGATAAATGACAGGTGTCCGCAGGAATACCTGACCATACTGATGCGCAGGGCGATGATGATGATTTCCGAAAAGATAGCGGCCCAAAACGGCGCAATAGCTCTCATCACAGGCGAAAGCCTCGGCCAGGTGGCCAGCCAGACTGCGGAAGCAATGGCTGTCACCAACAACGCTGTCAGCATGCCCGTATTCAGGCCATTGATCGGAATGGACAAAAATGAAGTTGTGGAAATCGCAAGAAAGATCGATACTTATGAAACCTCGATCCTTCCCTATGAAGACTGCTGCACCGTTTTTGTCGCAAAGCACCCCAGGACGAAGCCGAAGCTGGAAGAAGCACAGGAATACGAAAGCCGGCTCGACCTCGAAGAAATGATAGAACGGGCCATAAGAGACACAGAGACAATGACCATTGGTGACTAATTCCACGCATGCGCAACAGACCGTTATGACAACAATATACTATGTGTATTGTGCTCGAGGGAAGGTTGTTGTCGATGAGGATCGTTCGCAGGAAAAGACGGATATGGCCGGTACTTGTCCCGGTTTTGATCATAGCAGCTTTTACAGCCGCCTTTTTGGTATTGACTAAAAGATACACCGGGGATACGATCCGAAAAGGCATCAGCATAGAGAATACAGACGTTTCATGGCTTACTGCCGAAGATGCGAGGGTACTGGTAGAAGACAGGCTGAAAAAGAGTTACGGCGCAGACATGCTGACCCTGACATACGCGGAAAAAAAATGGGATATCAAACTGAGCGACATCGACTACAGCTATAAGGTCGGGGACGCGGTCGAAAGGGCTTTCAGCATCGGAAGAGAAGGCAATATTTTCAAGAAACTGATCGATTCGATCACTCTTTCGAAAAACGGTCTGAAACTGGACGTGGATGTGGGCTTCGACCGGGAAAAGCTCAGGAGCAGGCTGGAGGAGATAAAAAAGCAGTGTGATTCGGCTGCCAAAAACGCATCAGTAACTTACTCCGGCGGGAAGTTCGAATATACCCGTGACATCCCTTTCAGGGAGCTTGATGTTGACACCAATCTGAAATTGGTGGAAAATTATTTATCAAAGAGGGATTTCGGGGATATCGAACTGATAGTGGTGGAAAAGGAGCCTGAAATCACATATGAAGATGTAAAGAACGTCAACAGCGTGATATCGAGCTTCAGCACCTCATTCAACAGGAACGATGTCAACCGGACCGACAATATAAAGCTGGCATGCAGCAGGATCAACAATGTACTGCTGATGCCGGGGGACGAGTTTTCAATGAACAGGGAACTGGGGCCCAGGACACATGCCAACGGCTATAAGCAGGCTCCGATCATATTCAAGAATGAACTGGTACCCGGTACAGGAGGCGGCGTATGCCAGGTGTCCTCCACGCTTTTTAACGCTGTGCTGCTGGCGGGGTTGGAAGTGACGGAGCGGGAACACCATTCGATGCCTTTGACATATATCAGTCCCGGCAGAGATGCAACGATCACGGAAAGCTCGATAGATTTCAGATTCAGGAACAATTTGAGTTATCCGGTACTTATAAGCGCGGGTGTAAAGGGAAACAAGCTGAACATAAGCATACTGGGCAGAAAAAGGGACGACGGGATCGAATTCAGGCTGAAAACGAAGACGATAGGTGTTTACAAGCCCAAACCGGAAAAAATCGTGCTCGATGAGTCACTGGAGCCGGGAAAGAAGGAAGTTGAACGCAAGCCGATAAACGGCATCAGGGTGATATTGTACAGGGAAGCTTACAGGAACGGCAAACTGCAATGGAGCGAAAAGCTCAATGAAGATTATTACAGGCCTGTTCAGGGCATTACAAGAGTGAGCAGCGATATCCGGCACCGATATCATGCACAGGAAACACCGGTAGACTAGCCGCTGCAAGGTTTCAGGCCGGCGGACCGGACGGATTTTTCCTCCGGATTAAATCAGCCGGATCAAAATAGAGAGAGCGAAAAGAGGGGTCATGGTGATCGAAGGTCTTTACAACAAGGAAATCGTATGTCCTGTCTGCTCGGAAAGTTTTCAGGTGACAAAAGTAAAATCCAGGGCTTGTAAGGTCAAAAGCAGGGATTCTGATTTCTGTGTCCATTATGATGGCATAAATCCCATATTCTATGATGCATGGGTCTGCGAAAACTGCGGTTATGCCAACATTTCGGACAAATTCGAAGAAATACCGCATAACGAAGCCGATGCCCTCAGGGAGAAGCTCATGCCGAAATGGAAGAAGCACAGCCTGGGCGGCGAAAGAAATGTTGATACGGCAATCGAGGCTTTCAAACTCGTCCTGATAAGTCACGATTACCGGAAAGCGAAGGCCAGTGAGTTCGCGAAGGCATGCCTGAGGATCGCCTGGCTTTACAGGTACAAGGGCGATGAGGAAGAAACCAGGTTCATCCGCCATGCCCTGGAGTACTACAAGGAAGTATATGAGAAGGAGTCTTTCCCAGTGGACAAGATGGACGAAAGCACCTGTGTATACATGATCGGCGAGCTCAGCAACAGGTCCGGTGATTACAATGAGGCCGTAAAATGGTTCAGCCGGCTTATGAGCTCGGAAGAAGCCAGAAAGAAGCCGGCCCTGATAGAAGCAGCGAGAGAACAGTATCAGTTGGTCAAAGATAAGCTGAAATAACGGAGGATATATGGAGACGGGAAAATTACCAGGCAGCGTGCTTGAAAAACTGGTTTTCAGCAAAATAAGGAAAGTTCATGATGAGATACTGATCAGCCCTGGATTAGGCCTGGACTGCTCGGCGATCGATTTCGGCGAATATGCATGCATCCTTTCCTGCGATCCCATTACCGGGACTGCGAAGGAAATAGGGCGGCTTGCCGTACATATAAACTGCAATGACATAGCATCCTGCGGCGTGGCGCCGCTCGGGCTGCTTGCCGTTATCCTGTGCCCGTCCGGCTCTTCTGAAGAAGAACTGGAAACCATCATGGATCAGTTAACTGAAGCAGCCCGTTCTGTAAATGTGGACATACTTGGCGGACATACGGAGATAACCGGTGCGGTCAACAGGTTCGTCATAACCTGTACCGCTGTTGGGAAATGCCTGAAAGACAGGATCATCAGCGCCGCCGGCGCCAAGCCCGGCGACAGCCTTGTCATCACGAAACATGCCGGCCTGGAAGGAG
>JAAZKL010000055.1 GCA_012799845.1 Clostridiaceae bacterium | reverse complement strand
GCAGCAATGCGTTGGATGCCTGCATTATATTAAAGGATATCAGCATTATGTCACTGGATACCGGATTCTTTACGAAGTTCATATATGCGGTTGGCCAACAGGGCGAACTGCTGTATGGATAAAGTCTCTCCCCTCTGCATTTCGTCTATGCCGGTTTCTCCGAGGATCTTCAGGACCTGCTCCTTGTTTGCGCCCAAATAGACAGCATTGCTCAGCGCATTCGCCAGGGTTTTTCTTCTTTGTCCGAACGCCGCTTTTACGACTTTGAAAAAGAGATCCCTGTCCTTCAGTTCAACGGGCGGCGTTTTGTTCAGATCCAGCCTGATGACCGTCGAATCGACGCCCGGACGGGGTATGAAGCAGTCCGGCGGAACATTCATTATGACCGACGGTTTGGTATAATACGCCACTGCCACCGAAAGCGCCCCGTAATCCTTGCCCCCGGGCTTTGCCATCATCCGTTCCGCCACTTCCTTCTGCACCATGAAAACCATGCATTCCGCATCAAGGCCGTTTTCAAGCAACTTCATTATGACGGGTGTCGTTATGTAATACGGCAGGTTCGCCACAACCTTCAGCGAACGTGGAGAGCCGTCGGGAGAGGTCATGAAAGGCGCAAGCTCTTTTTTCAAATCCAGCCTGAGTATATCGGCATTTATTATATGGACATTGCGGTAGCCGATCAGAAGGTCATGCAGTATCGGCACCAGCCGTTTGTCGATTTCCACGGCCACCACACAGCCTGCATCCTCAGCCAGATATGATGTCAGGCTTCCAATGCCGGGGCCTATTTCAAGCACCGTATCGTTTGACGTCAATTCGGCAGCATCTGCTATCCCCTGCAGTGCCCATCTGTCTGTAAGGAAATTCTGACCGAATGCTTTGGACGGCCTTATGTTGAGTTTTTTGAGGATGCTTCTTACGTCTGCTTCCATATCCTGTCCTTGTCTTTTCTTGTCTTTTCTTGGCTTTTCTTGGCTTTTTCTATCTCTTTTCCTGCCTTATTCTTGCTTTTCATTGTCTTTTTCTGCCTGACCGTTCTACGGCAATTATCATTTCCTTCCCGATCAGTCTGCGTCAGTTCCCTTTTTTCCCCGGCTGGTCCCTGGCGGCTGTATTTTCCGGCCAGTCCCTGGAGGTAGTCCTTCCCGGCCGGTCCCTGGAGACCGTCTTTCCCGGCTGGTCCCTGGCGGCTGTATTTTCCGGCTGGTCCCTGGCGGCTGTATTTTCCGGCCGGTCTACGACAGCTACTGGTCATTCAGTATGTATACCCTGACCTTTTTGACGCCGAAGCGGTCCACATACTCCTGGGAATCATAATACAGGTCGATCTTGTTGCCCTTGATCGCGCTTCCCACGTCTCCGGCTATGCAGAATCCATAATCCGGCGTATTCTTGTCCAGGATCTCCACATACATTTTTGTATGCAGCGGTATTACCTTGGGGTCCACCGCAATTACGCCCTTTCTTGCCTTCATTCCAGTGGCGGTTATCCCGAACAGCGGATGGCCCGGCGCTTTACCTGTATCCTTAAGTGAAGCGGTATAGGCCGTGGCCTTCATATCCATGACCTTGCTGTACCGCACCACTTCTCCCCTTGAATTTTTGAAATTCAGCACCGTACCATACTCAACTATCATATTTACCGGATGCCGCATCACGGTCTCATTCACCTGGTGCCTTGCAACCTCTTTCCCATCCTCCGCGACTACTTTATACTGCTTGTAAAGCAATCCTTCCTGTCCGTGCTGGTAGATGCGCTCGGTTCCTTCATCCATCCTTTTGTTCGGTCTTCTGTGTACTACATAAGGTATATTTTCAGTTTCACCCACATATTTTTCAGAGACTCTAACGATCCTGAGTTCCATCCCGCTTGTGATCCTGTCTTTCAGCCCCGCACCCTCGATGCGGTCACTACCTTCCGGCTTTACAGGGCTGTGCCCGAACATTTCCTCAACGGTATCCCTGTATGTCATGACCTCGGTCCTCTTGTTGTCAGCGGTAATATATACAGGTACAGCTCTTTTTATGTACAATTCATTGGTTCCTTCAGTCTGCAGCATCGTATCGGGCGGGGTACTGACGAAATCATATTCCCCGATTTCGATGCCAAATTGATCCAACACTTCTTCAAAGGTGCTTTTCATTGTCTTGCAGGCAATGACGCTGCCGTCGTCATTTATGACGACATCCTTCTCAAGCCAGGAAAAAACGCCGTATCCTGCGCCCGATGACACTGCTGCGGCAACAACCAGCAATACCAGATGCCTCTTCAATGAAAAAAACCTTTTAATACCTTTGACAAATGCCAACAAGCAATAAACCTCCTGTTTAATATTTCTAACAGACTGCAAGCTATTCTATTCCAAACCAGGGTTGTTTGTCAAATTATTACCATAAACTGCCTCTAATCTGGATTATATACATAATATTGATAATTTATACCAAGGATGCAAAAGGAGCTGCGGTTATTACAGCTCCGAGGTATAGGCCGGCAAAGTTGAAGCGGCGGGCAATCGTCAGTCAGTCCTGCCCGCGGGTTGGTGTTGAAACAGTTAGTAATCGACGGTCGCGATCTGTCCGCGGATCAGTACAGAAACGGCGGGAGTTCAGCAGCCCCTTCTGTCCGCGATCAGTGCTGAAGCGACGGGCATTCAGCAGCCCTTTCTGTCCACGGATCAGTACAGAAGCGACGGGCAATCAGCAACCCTTTTTGTCCGCAGCGAAGTATTGATTGTTCATGGAAGGCATAACGCCCATGCCATACGGCTGATACATGGTGTTGTCCGGTAATCCGGCCAGCGGATACATGGTGTTGTCCGGCATTCCGACCGGCGGATACATGGTGCTGTCGGGTATTCCAGCCACCGGTCCGCCTGTCACCTGCGCTGCAGGACCGCCTCCCGTATAGGGCATCATGTCATCTGAAACAGGTCCTGCCCCAAAAGGCATTGCACCGCTCATCATATTCATGCCCATGAGGTTTGCCCCGTAGATCATAGGACATTGCAGATTCATCAGATAGGGGCAGCATATTATCGGTACCTGGTGCATCATAGTCGGCATAACTCCGAAAGGACCAGGCTGGATCGGCGTCATGTTCTGCATTGTCTGCACCGGCGACGCCTCAGGGACAGCCTTCTCAGGCAGTTTTTCGGCGACGGTCTTTTCAGGTGCAGTCTTCGGAGATATTTTGGCAGGCAGTGTTCCGGGTGCAGTCTTCGGAGATGCCTGGGCAGGCGATGTCCCGGGCGAAACTTTCGGAGATGCCTGGGCAGTCGATGTCCCGGGCGAAACTTTCGGAGATGCCTGGGTCGGCATCGTACCGGACGAAGCCTTCATATGCTGCTTGGCGCCGACCTGCGGCATCGTACCGCCAGGCACAGCTTTTGAAATATCCTTCATCTTATCATCTTCTTTCATATAATGATTCCTCCGCCTCTGTGTGCACTTCAGTATCATTATATGAGTCCTATAATGATGTGTGAGGGATTTCTTATGTAACTTGGGACAACATTCAGTAAATGTTCATAGAGGATATGACAAAAGCCTTTTTATCTTTGGAGTATATCACCTTTACATACATTTCGTTCTTTCCTTCGGTAAAGCGGGAAACTGATGTGTCGGCGTCTTCCACCAGTCTTGCGTTGAAACTAACATTGAGATAAATATCTCCGTTGCCATAACCTCTGAGCCTGTCGACTTTTATTTCAGTGATTTCGACCTCTTCAACGGTGGATTTCATCTGTTCCACATAGGTGCTGAGGCTGACGGTCCTCTCCTTCTGGGGAACCCCCTCATACTCGATGGAAAATGCCTCGTCAAAGCTGCCTCTGTTCAGCGCCTCTGCCCACAAAATGACCGGTTGGCCCAGAAACTCTATATCCGCGTTTTCTTTCAGTATGTTTATATAGTCTATCTTTTCCTTTAGTGCCGTATCTCCCTGGACCTTGTCGCTGATCGCCTGGTCTCTTTCCTTCTGCAGTCTGTCTATTTCAGCTTTGTGCTGCGTGATTTGATTGTTCAGGCTGTTTACCTCTTCCTCCAGCGTGCTTATTTCCCTTTTGTGCACGCTGACACTGGCGCTGTAGCTCGCGTTGACTGATTCGAGATTCTTTATCTCTGCCAGCTTGCTTTCCCTGTCCCACAACAGGTAGTTGAATGCAATGAACAAAGCGATCAAAAGGGCAAATACGATTACAAGGATAAATTTTTTCATATCACACCACCAGATCGATTTTTATTGGATCCCGAACAATCTCTTCGCATTCGATGTTGTAGTCTCGCATATGTATTCCAGGGACTTCCCTTTGATTTTGGCTATCTTCTCAGCTACCAGCTTTACATACGCCGGTTCGTTCCTCCTGCCCCTGTTCGGTTCCGGAGCCAGGTACGGAGAATCCGTTTCTATCAGCAGCATGTCGTCGGGAACGTATTTTACTACATCCAGCAGCTTCCGTGCATTTTTGAATGTAACAGGCCCGGCTATCGAGATCATGAAACCAAGATCCAAGACCTCCCTTGCCATTTCCACACTGCCGCTGTAGCAATGGAAAACGCCCCCCACGTCCTTAGCTCCCTCACTTTTCAGTATGGCAAGCGTGTCTTCATGGGCGTCCCTGTCATGGACGATAACAGGCAGCCTGGCTTCCCTTGCAAGTGATATCTGCTTGGAAAACCAGAGCCTCTGCACCTCTCGCGGTGAATTGTCATAGTAGTAATCCAGACCTGTTTCCCCGATAGCTACTACTTTCGGATAGGATGCAAAATCCTTCAGTATCGAAATGATGCTGTTGTTCTGATTGACCGCATTGTGCGGATGTACCCCCACAGCTGCGTAAAAAATGTCGTATTTCTGGGATAATGTGATATTTTCAACAGACGAGGCTATATCAGTAGATACTGTGAGTATATATCCGACCCCGTTCGCTTTTGCCCTTGATATCACCTCATCGATATCATCGGCAAACTGTACGTCATTCAGATGTGCGTGTGTGTCAAACAGCATATATAACCTCGCGACAGATCACAGGTACTTGAGTTTATTATATATTATTATCCCATACACTGCAACAAAGCCGGCGCAGCGGCGTTCCGGCAGCTCCAGCGGCCGCTGTCCGCCTCGGTGTCCATGCAGCCTCGAAGCATCTGTCCGTGGTCATTTTCAGGTGACCTTTGAACCGCTCTCTATTGCGCCGTCCAGTGTGGCGATCACCAGGCCGCTGTCATTCGATGCAGCCAGGATCATGCCCTGCGACTCCACACCCTTCAGTTTTACCGGTTTGAGGTTCGCCACCAGTATAACTGATTTGCCGATGAGGCTTTCAGGAGCGTAATGCTTTGCAATGCCTGACACTACCTGCCTGGTCTCGCTGCCAAGCTCCAGTTTCAGCTTAAGAAGCTTGTCCGACCCTTCAATTTTTTCTGCCTCGAGAACTTTGGCAACTCTAAGATCCAGTTTGGCGAAATCTTCTATCGTTATGAAACCGCCTGCCGTGTCTGCCTTACTTTTACCGGTTTTGTCGTCTCCGGCAGCAATGCATTTGTCAGCCTTTTTGGAGTCCGCGCCTTTATAACTGTCTTCGGAGACCCCATGCGTTCCGTTTGCATGACCGCCACTTCCTGCGTCGTTCCTGCCCTTTGCCGATATCGCTTCAAGCTCCTCCAGCTCCTTTTTTATATCGATCCTCGGGAAAAGTGCCTCGGCCTTTTTGACCACAGCAACGGCAGGATAGCCGCCCCATTGCTTCGCGCTGTCCCAGGTGACTGCAGTGTTGCCAGGTATGCCGAGCTGTTCCCACATTTTGGCCGGAGTCTCGGGCATGAAGGGCTGTATGAGGATGGATACGATCCTCAGGCTCTCCGCCAGGTTGTACATGACAGCGGCAAGCCGAGGTTTGCTTTCTTCGGACTTTGCCAGCACCCACGGCATCGTTTCGTCTATATACTTGTTCGTTCTTGATATAACCTTCCAGATCTCAGCCAGCGCAGTGCTGAACTGGAATTTGTCCATAAGCTCCTCTACCTTCTGCGGCAGCTTTGCCAGGGCATCCCTGAGGTCGCTGTCGAATTCTCCCTCTTCCCGCTGTTCAGGTATGGAGCCTCCGAAATACTTGTCGATCATGGCAACGGTCCTGTTCAGAAGATTGCCCAGGTCATTGGCCAGGTCGGAGTTGATCCTCTGTATCAGCGCTTCATTGGAGAATACGCCATCCGAACCGAAGGGCACTTCCCTGAGGAGGAAATACCTTATCGGGTCCAGCCCGTATTTATTGATCAGTATTACCGGATCCACCACGTTGCCTACGGATTTGGACATCTTGCCGCCCTCCAGCAGCAGCCAGCCATGGCCGAATACCTGCTTCGGCAGCGGTTCGCCAAGAGCCATGAGCATCGCAGGCCAGATGATCGTATGGAACCTGACTATCTCCTTGCCGACCAGGTGGACATCCGCCGGCCAGTACCTGCGGTAAGCAGAATCGTCGTCCGAGAGGTACCCCAGCGCTGTTACGTAGTTTGACAGCGCGTCGATCCATACGTAAACCACATGCTTCTCGTCGAATGACACGGGGATGCCCCAGTTGAACGTAGTCCTCGACACGCAGAGATCCTCCAGACCCGGCCTCAGGAAGTTGTTCAGCATCTCGTTCTGCCTCGAAACGGGCTGGATGAACTCAGGATTTTCTTCAATATGTTTGATCAGCCTGTCCTGGTATTTGGACAGCCTGAAGAAATAGCTCTCTTCCTTGGTAAGCTCCACTTCCCTGCCGCAGTCGGGGCACTTGCCGTCCTTTAGCTGGGTTTCGGTCCAGAAGGATTCGCATGGCGTACAGTACCAGCCTTCATATTCGCTTTTGTATATGTCTCCCTGGTCATAAAGTTTTTTGAATATCTTCTGGACAGTGACCTCATGCTCCCTGTCGGTCGTCCTTATGAACCTGTCATTGGTGATCTTCATAAGTTTCCAGAGTTCTCTTATGCCGGCGACAATTTCATCCACATACTGCTTGGGCGTCACGCCCTTTTCTTCGGCCTTGCGCTGTATCTTCTGCCCGTGTTC
>JAAZKL010000009.1 GCA_012799845.1 Clostridiaceae bacterium | reverse complement strand
CAAACCAGGCATGAACGACATCCGGCGAGCCTGTCTCGGCGCTGCCTGTCTTGCCCCCCGCACCACCGTAATATCCTGTGACGGCTTCTGTTCCTGTTCCGAACAGCGTGACGGCTTCCATCATTTCCTTTATCCTGTCGGAAGTTTCTTTCGATATTATGCGGCGGCCTTCGCTGACTTTTATTTTTCCGACTGTCCTGCCATTTTCGTCGACAATGGCATCTACTATGTTTACCCTGTTCCTGATGCCCCCGTTGGCCACTGTGGCGGTCAGATCGGCGACCTGCAGCGGCGTCGCCAGTATCGTTCCCTGGCCGATGGCGATATTTGCTATGTCAGCCCTGCTGTGATACGCGTTTATATCAGGAAGATTCCCGGATGCTTCCGCCACATCCTGTTCAGAAATCCCTGTCCTGGATCCGAGACCGAATTTTTGCGCCATGTCCACCAGTCTTCTATAGCCGATTTTCTGGCCCAATTCAATAAAGTACGAATTGCAGGAAAGGGCAAAAGCCTTCTCGAGGTCAAGGCTGCCGTGCCCTCCCTCATAGTAAGAGTAGCACTTGAATGTCAGCCCGTTTATATCGACCGCACCGCTGCAGTAATAGTTGTCCGGATCAGTGAACACATGCCGTCCGTAGCCTGTCATGACGTCGAACGGGACGGCGAATGGCACCGGTCCGTATGAAGAACCGTCAAAAAACCTGTATACGTCAGACAATCCGCCTGCCCCGGCCGGGTCGGCATTATCACCGGTATTTTCACCGGCTGTATCCGCACCGGCGTCTCCGGCCATGATATCTTCCTCGTTTTCGAAAAATGCTGCCAGGTCTATGATCTTGAACACAGAGCCCAGATTATAGGCGGCAGTCGCTTTGTTGAACAGTTCCTTGCCGCTGCTGTCAAGGTACTTCTCCACCGCATCCTGGTCAAAATGCGGTCTGCTTGCCATGGCAAGTATGTCTCCTGTCACTGCATCTTCCACGACGACTGCTCCCGACAGGCCATGGTTATCCATCGCATCCTCGACGATCTTCTGGACATGGTAATCCAGTGTCAGCCTTACATTGAGCCTGCTGCCGCTGCTCCAGTCCTTCAGCCTGTAGCCGAAGCCTTTTATGGGGTCTTTTGCGGCATCTGTGATAGTGCCGATCTCGAATACAGCATTGTTCCTGAGAACATTTTCATATGCCTTTTCGATGCCTGACTGCCCTATCTGGTCCTTCCTGTTCAGATAGCCTGTTACATGTCTCGCCAGCGCATCATTTCCGTACCGTTCCAGGGAACCGATTACCGAGATCCAGTCAGGCTCCAGGTTTTTCAGCGCATCCCTGCCTTCTTCGCTTATCTTCAGCAATACAGGCTTGCTTTTTGATGTAAGGCCGTCGGGCATATCCACTCCCATTGCTTCGAAAACCTTTTCCCTTTCAGCTTCCGACTGCGGCATGAGAGATGTCTTAACAAGCGCCATGTACTTGATTTCCCTGTTTGTGAACGGTATACCGTTCCGGTCAAGTATGTTGCCCCTGATCTTTTCAACACCCATGCCGGACACCCTTTGCCTGAATGCGGCCTCTTCCAGCGATCTGTCAGGCACAAGTTGAAGCATGGCCGTCCTTGCCGCCAGGATCGTGAACAGCAGTGTAAAGATCCAACCCAGTATGTAAGCTCTCCTTACAGACAATAAAAATCCCCCCTTCTGCGGTCATATCTTGATTCTTGCCGCCGGAAAGGGGATATATTCATCATGCCTGCTGCAATAAACATCGTCCTGGTCCGAAGTATGATCAGTCTTCGCTGATGGCTTTCCGTCTCAGTATCGTGAACGGTTCCACCGGCCTGTCCATGTGCATGTATACGGTCATCTGCGGATGAGGCGCAGCTTCTATGCTCTCTCCGTCTTCATTCCTCATTTCGCTCACCTTATGGATGTGATAAGGGCCCTTCGGCGGCACGATCTCAAGCTCGTCACCTACTGCGAACCTGTTGCGCTGTTCGATGACGGCTGTACGCGTCTCCCCGTCATAGGCCGTCACGAGGCCGACAAAATCATAATCCCTTATATATGAACTGGATCCGTATGCCTGGTCCCTGCCGGTGGGTTTGCTGTAAAAGAATCCCGTCGTGTACTCCCTGTGGCTGGCCTTGGATATCTCTTCGAGCCATGCATTGTCGAAGGTGTATCCTTCAGGGTCTGAAATATACGCATCCAAAGCTTCCCTGTATGCCTTCACGACTGTAGCCACATAGTAGGAGCTTTTCATCCTTCCTTCGATTTTAAGGCTTGAGACCCCGCTCTCAACTATATCCGGTATATGCTCTATCAGGCACAGGTCCTTTGAATTGAATATATACGTACCTCTATCGTTCTCAAAAACAGGGAAGTATTCGCCGGGCCGTTTTTCCTCGACCAGGTGGTATTTCCATCTGCACGGATGGGCGCACGACCCCCTGTTCGAATCCCTGCCCGCCATGTAATTGCTCAACAGGCAGCGTCCGGAATATGAGATGCACATCGCCCCGTGGACGAACATCTCAAGCTCCAGGTCCTCCGGGACATTTCTCCTGATCTCCCTGATCTCATCTGCCGAAAGCTCTCTTGCAAGTATTATCCTTTTGACGCCATGCCTGTGCCAGAATGCAGCGCTTCTCCAGTTGGTGTTGTTTGCCTGCGTGCTCAGGTGAAGTTCCATGTCCGGCGCATGCTCATGCAGCAGTTCGAATACGCCCGGATCCGAGAATATGACCGCATCCAGGCCCATATCCCTCACCCTGGCGATGTACTCGGCCATGCCCTCAAAATCCTCATTATGGGGGATTATGTTCATCGTGAGGTAGACCCTCCTGCCGCGAGTGTGGGCAAAAGCGATCCCCTCCCTGAGTTCATTCTCGGAGAAATTACCCGCTGCAGCCCGGAGACCATATTCCTCTCCTCCAAGGTATACGGCATCGGCTCCGTAGACGACGGCCATTTTCAGTTTTTCAAGATTTCCTGCCGGAGCAAGCAATTCAGGTTTCTTAACAGAGCCGGCTGCCTGTACATCCGGGTTTTCCTCCATCCTGACCGGGTTGCTTATCGGTCCGCTGACTGTGTTGCCAGCCGAAATGTCGGCCGGGTTGTAATCCCTGTGAGTGTTCATGACCATCGATCCATCTCCGTATCAGTGTTAGTGTCAGTGTCTATGTCTTCCCTCATCATTATCTCGTTTCTGTTTCCGTGCGCTTATAAGATAACGCCACCCCGTCCCCGACGGGCAGGACGCTCGTGTCCAGCAACGGATGGCTGCGCAGCGTGTCGATATATGCACGCATATTGTTCACTATCGTCCTCTGTTTTCTCGCCACGGGCCCTTCCCTGTCCACCATCCCCATAAACAGTACATTATCGCTTATGAGGAGGCCTCCGCTCCTGAGCAACCTCAGGCATTCGGGCAGAAATACGGGATACTGTCCCTTCGCGGCATCCATGAATATCATATCATATGTCTTGTCCAGGCATGCAAGCACCTCTGATGCTTCACCGGCTATCACGGCTATAGTGTCTGCCAGGCCTGCCCTTTTTATATAATCATGGGCTTTTGCCGCCATGCTCTCATCGCGTTCGATGGTATCGATCCTGCCGCCCGGAGCGAGTATGCCAGAAAGCAATATTGCAGAATAACCTATCGCGGTCCCTATCTCAAGAATGCGCACAGGTCTGATAAGCCTGCCCAGTACAATGAGCAGGTCAGCCGTATCACGTTTCACGATGGGCACATAATTCCGGGCCGCATACTGCTCCATCTCCTTAAGCAGCCCTTCGCCCGGCTTCAGTATTATCCTGGATCCATCAATCCCGCTGCGGGATCTGTCGGATCGTTCCGGTTCCAGCATACACTGTCCCTTCCTGAAGTATTATTTCGGAATGATGCTTCGGAGCATTATCCGGAGCATTGCCTGGAACATTATTTCGAGGCATCATTTCAAAGTATAATCTCAAAACATTATACCAAAATACTATTACGATGCATTTTGCCTAAAAGTAAAGAAGCTGCGCCGGCAGCCCTCTTTATCTGTCCTGAATATATTTCTTCACATTGGCCTGATGTTCCTTGTAAGTCCTCGCAAATGCATGCGAGCCGTCGCCTTTCGCCACGTAATAAAGATAAGGAGTTTCGTCCGGATTGACCGCGGCCCTTATCGACGCTTCGCCGGGACTGCATATGGGACCGGGCGGAAGCCCTTCGTGAAGGTAGGTATTGTATTCATCCTCTATATCGTAATCCTCATAAAGCAGCCTT
>JAAZKL010000054.1 GCA_012799845.1 Clostridiaceae bacterium | reverse complement strand
TGTGTGTCTGCAGAGATTTTTCCTGTGGGGTGTGCATCTGCAGAGATTTTTCCTGTGGGTTGTGCATCTGCAGAGATTCCTTCTCTGAACTGTGCGCCTTCGATAACTTCTGCCCCAATTTTTGTACTCCCTGCAATTTCTGCCCAGATCTGTGTGTTCTCGATAATTTCTGCCCTAACCTGGCCGTTTGCAGGACTATCTTCCCTGTACTGACCGCTTACAGTGACTTCCCCCGCAAGCAACTCTGCGGAAGCATCTCCCGGAACCTGTATGCTTGCGAAGGCATCACTCACGAGCCTTCCACTCACGCCGGTCTCACTGCTGATCTGCGCACTTCCGGGTCCCTGTTTTGCGGTATACCCTTGTTCCTGCTCTGCAGCATATCCTGGCTCCTGTTCCGCAGCTTGCATTGGCTCATGTATTCCTGCTTTAGCTTTAGCTTTCGCAGCCGCTTTGCCTTTTGCCCTGCCCTTTTTCCTGCCTGGTTTTCTGGCGGGATCTTCTTTTATATACCTTGCTATCATACTGTAGATATTGGGCGGATTCACACCAAGCTTCTCCGCGATCTTCTTCCGGGACGAACAGGTTGCCATCAGTTCTTTCAGTGCCTCAATTTTCTGATCTCTTGGCAGGCTTTTGAGTTCAGCATACGTTATACTTTCATACATACATTTTCACATCCTTTTCTGGTACTTTTACTATATATGTAATGGTTTCCATTTTTATAATATCAATACATTGGAGAAATTATCCCTGAAAAAAAGACATGCTGTAACTCTTGCAATAAACAGGAGGCAGAGACAGAAAAGCAGGAGGCAGAGACAGAAAAACAGGAGACAGAAAAGTAGGAGACAGAAAGGTTGGCAGGTTTGCAGGTTGGCAGTTTCAAAGTTAACCCTGACGCTTTGATCTCAGCCATAGTGCCTCGCTCAGTACACTTAAGTCACAGCCATAGTGCCTCGCTCAGTACACTTAAGTCACAGCCATAGTGCCTCGCTCAGTACACTCTGGCCGCGGACGTCCTCGACACATACCATCTTCACAAGCAGCCACGCCCTCTCCTCTTCGGTAAGCTCCTGCAGTCCGGCTGCCTCTTTTGAGTTGGAGATGCGCTCGGAAATATTATCGATGGCATCGATTTTCATCTCCGCCGAAGAAATGGCATCCTGCCATGCATTTCGCTTCCTGGTAAGCGCAGCGAGGAAGTCGCTTTTATTTACGCCGCCTGTTATGATCTTCCTGATCTCGTTCAGTGAAAAACCCAGGGTCTTCAGTTCCAGCAGCGCATTTAGCGTCTGGACCTGGTCAGCCGAATAATAGCGGTATCCCGTGGCAGGATCGGTCCAGGCAGGCACAATGATGCCCTTTTTCTCATATATGCGTATAGCCTTCACGGACACATTAAAAAACGCAGCTATCTCGCCTATTTTCATCATCTCTGTTTCAGGCTTTTCTACCGGTTTGTTGTTTACATGGTCCATCCCGGCCGATCCTCCAATCTGTAATGTAATATTCACTCATAAGTATCAAATTTGCACTTGAGACGGTATGGTTTCTGCAGGATCGCATATCGCTTTACGTGTCCTTTCGCATATCGCTTTACGTGTCCTTTCGCATATCGCTTTACGTGTCCTTTCGCATATCTCTTTATATATCACTTTACACTTCACTTTACAAATCACATTGCAAATCATTTTGCAAATCACTTTGCAAATCACTTTGCATAACTCTTTACATATCTCTTTACATATCTCTTTATGTTGACAGTTCGGTTATTTGTATACATATTTTCGGCATGCACCAGGTCCCCAGTCGATCTGGAGATTTTCCCTCCAGTTACGGATTCATTCCTCCGGCACAATGCTCATAGTTTCACAAACCCTCTTTACGCCCGCCATCGCAGTTTTTATATTAGTCATGCTGTTCAGAAACATATTCAGGCTTTTAAGAAACCCGACCCTGTACTGCAGCACGGCAATTAGCGAGCCAAAAGCCATCGCCCCTCCCGCGATACGGCTGCCCCCGGCAAGCAGCATCGCCAGGTAACCGCTTATCCCCATTAACGGTATCAGGCCGTTTCCCAACGCTCTTCGGCGATGCAGCCGCATGCTTTTTCTCATTACATTCAGACTGCTTTTTTCAAAACGCTCGAGCAAAAAGCCCTGGGCATCGTAAACAAGCGCAGTATCGGCACATGCGATAACAGTGTCCATATCCGAGGCATTCTCTGCCATAGCCTCCTGCACATCTGCCGCAAGCCTGGTCATCGGTCTCACGACTGCAAGCTGACTTATCAGCAAGTGAGGCGCCGCAAAAAGGATTACCAGGCCGAACATCATCGGGCTTGCCGATGCAAGTATAATTGAGGAAACACATATATTGGCCAGTGAAACGGCCGCATGGGGAAGATGGATCGGCTGGTCCAATACTGCCGCAGCAGCACGCAGGTCTGCATTAAGCCTGGTGATCCATTCGCCGGCAGTCCGCTCTTCCATTTGTTTCAGAGAAAGGCTGCTGATATGCCGGAAAAGCTTCCTTCGCAGAGCGGCTGTCCATCTTGCAACAAAGGCCGAATATATGGTCCATACAGTTCCATTATTTAAAAAAAGCAAAATGCTTCCAACACCAAACAGGGCGCAAGCGGTCGCCAGTGCGCTTTTGTCCGTATCGTTTACGGCATCAAAGGCATGCTTCAGGAAAAGCGCATGTATGATGTTATAAAAAGGGTCAAATGGAAGACGGAGCAGGGTCAGGATGACAAAGCGCCTGAACATGCCGGTTATATCGAATAGTTTCTTCAATCCGCGCATCATAAACACCCCCTGTTTCACAGTTCATAAAGCCGCCCGCCATCCAGCCTGTATATGCGGCTGCAGCCCGACAGCGTTTCATGCCGGTGGCTGACGTTCACAACGGTCCTGCTCCTTGTCAGGTTGTCCAGCGCAGCCAGAACTGCACTGCTCGTGCCATCATCAAGCGCGCTTGTCGCTTCGTCAAGCAAAATCACAGGTGCGTTTTTGGCGATCGCACGGGCTATAGCGATACGCTGTGCCTGCCCTCCGGATACCTTTCCGCCCCGCTCCCCGACAAATGTATCAATGCCGTCCGGCAGCGACGTGATCCACTCCGTAAGCTGCGCAGCTTCACAGACATGCCACAAGGATTCCTCACTCATCGGATGTCCGCAGGTGATGTTATCCCTGATACTCGCCGGGAACAGCGCAGCATTTTGCATCACCATCGCAACGTTTTTCCGGATGTCATCCGGCATGCACGCCCCATGGACCTCGACAACGCCGCTCTGTGCCTGGTACAGTCCTGCCAGCAGTTTGAGCAGCGTGCTTTTGCCGCATCCGCTCACGCCAACGATGCCTATATGATCCCCTGCACCGGCGATAAGGCTGATACCGCGCAGGACCGGCACGTTATTATAGGCAAACCACAAATTTTCGACCCTTATGCTCATATCTGTCTCACCCACTACCGTTTGTCAATCGGCAGTAAACCGCCTATATTCTGTTAATAACTCCGGACCTACCGTCAACCTTTACACCCGGGATTTCATGTTATCTCTGGTATGCCCCGGCCATTCTGCCATTCTTTGCAAACCCTGGATTTCCGCTATCCTTTGTATACTCAGGATATACGGTCATCTCTGCAAATTTGGGAAATCCCATTATCCTTCGCAAACTCCGGATCTCCAGTCATCCTTCGCGGCTGAAAAGCCTGTCGCCATATAAGGCTCAATCCGTTCCATGTTTACGGCAAAACGCCGGAACGAAGCGATCCGACCAGGCATGTTCATCATCACGCCGGATACATTTCCGGAAAGGTTGATGAAAACAAACAAACCGCCTGTCGACAACTCTCCGCTGACGACCTGCATCCCACCTACTGCAAGCAGCAGTAGTAATGGAATGCATGACATCAGGCCGGAAGGCGACATCAGAGCGGCACGTCTGCGCTCCTGCCTGACGGCAGCCCGCTCCCATTCCTCCAAAACAGCATCATATTTGCTTCTGACAAGCTGTACTGCATCGAACATCTTCATAACCGGAAAAACTGCAACAAGCGATTCCGCAAATCCGTTCAGCCGTCCGTTTGCATGCTGGCTCTGCTGCGCGGCTTCACTTATGGCACGGCTGGTGTATACCGTATACCACATCTGGAACACGGTTGGTATAAAGGCGATGAGAGTCAGCTTCGGGTTCAGCCACAGCAGCCATGCAAAAGTTCCGGTAAATCTTATTAAATCACTGATAAATGTGAACATATTGGCATTAAGAAAGCCGGCAACTTCGCTTATCTCGTTCTGGAGCTTTGACATCTGTTCTCCGACATTGACTTTTTCGATCTCCGCAAGCGAAAGAGTTGTGAAATATCTTGCAAATCCCATGCGCAGGTCATGCGCCATATACTCGCATGCCCAGGCTGAACACAGACTCATGGCATAAGACGATACCACGCTTAACAGCATGGCAACAACCGCTGCCGCCAGTGATGCTGCCGGGATATCAATACCTGAATTGATTTTGTACACAATATCGCTTAACTGCCTGTTCCACCATAAAGATACGAACAGGGCTAATATGCTGGCACTAATGGACATGATTACGGGAATAAAGCGTTTATGCATCAGTTTTATAAGCAAAGCCATAACTCCGCCCCCCACAATTCCAGTCTAAACTATGTCCCAGGGGCAGAGTCAATAGATATAAGCACTACAACCAGTTGTACAGATATCAGATATCTGATCAGTTCAGCGAGTTCTACAGATATCAGATATCTAATCAGTTCAGCGAGTACTGCAGATATCAAAAAACGGTCCAGGGAATAATCAACGCCGGATCCGTTGCAGGTATATGGCAAATCAAGCCCGGTCATGCCACGTAAAAACCGTTCATATACCGTAATAGTCTATCATGTGCCGCAGAACGTCGGTCATATAGTGTAAAAAGCCGGTCACATAACGCAGAAGCCTGTCACGTGCAGCAAAATCATATACCATAGAAGCCTCTCATGTGCCGCAAAACGTCCGATAGCCGCAGAATGACGGCCCGGGCGGCGCTGTGTAGTAATCCTTGTCAGGCGTATTCTCATATGGTTTGGACAAAGCACGGACCAATCTTTCCATAACACTGTAGTCCCCTCGTTTCTCAGCGGCTTCAAGGGCTTCCTCCACCCTGTGGTT
>JAAZKL010000053.1 GCA_012799845.1 Clostridiaceae bacterium | reverse complement strand
TAAATGCTACGCCATCCAGGCAGGAAGGGAGATAAGGATAATCGTCAAGCCGGAAGACGTATCGGATGACGAAATAGTACTGAAGGCAAGAGAAATTGTAAAGAAGATCGAAAGTGAGCTTGAATATCCCGGTCAGATAAAGGTCAATGTCATACGTGAAACAAGAGCAATCGAATATGCAAAATGAAATCAAAAAAGAAATAAAAAGCGTGCTATGCACGCTTTTTATGTTATAGTAAAATAAATCAGGCGCATATTATTATTGACGGAGGATCAGGAACTTGAGAGTATTGTTTATAGGAGATATCGTCGGCAGTCCTGGCCGGAAAGCGGTCAGACAGTATATAAGCGAGCTTCGCGGCAAATACCGGTTCGATTATTGTGTAGCGAATGCCGAGAATGCAGCAGGAGGTTCGGGGATCACATACGTAATAGCCCAGGAACTGTACAATTATGGCATACATGCCATAACTATGGGCAATCACACCTGGTCCAGGAAAGAAATCAACTCGTTCATCGAAGGAGACGCAAGGATCGCAAGGCCTGCAAATTATCCTCCCGAACTTCCCGGGAATGGTTCGGTGATAGTGGACGGCAGGCTTGGAGTTATAAACCTTCTTGGAAGAGTATACTTGGATCCGGCAGACTGTCCGTTCAGAACGCTTGACAGGGAACTGGAAATGATAAGGAAGAAGGTCCGGGCTGTAATCGTCGATATCCACGCTGAAGCGACCTCCGAGAAGTGTGCGCTGGCCTGGTATGCAGACGGCAGGGTCAGTGCTGTCATAGGCACACATACACATGTCCAGACCGCGGATGAGAGGATTCTTCCGTGCGGTACTGCATTTATAAGCGATGCGGGGATGACAGGACCATACGAAGGCATCATTGGAGTAAAGAGGGAACTGGTGATAGAAAAATTCTGCACTTCGATACCCGTGCGTTTTGAAGTGGCAAGGGGTCCGGTACAGTTCAACGGAGTCATCATAGATATCGACGAGAATACGGGAAGGTCGACAGGGATACAGCGAATTTCGAGTGTTTTCTGTATATAACGGTATTTTACTAAATTTTAGCTCATTAAAGAGGAATTTGGATTTTAATGTAGAATTTTAATGTGTAACATATAATATGGTATGCAATAGGGGGTTAATTTTCATGGATGTCTTAAAAATCTCAGCAAAATCAAATCCAAATTCCATAGCAGGTGCGCTGGCAGGTGTTATCAGAGAAAGAGGCGTGGCAGAAATGCAGGCTATTGGTGCCGGAGCTTTGAACCAGGCGGTCAAGGCAGTGGCGATCGCCCGGGGGTTCGTGGCGCCGTCAGGTATCGAACTGATTTGTATACCGGCTTTTACCGATATTATTATCGATGGCGAGGAGAGAACCGCCATTAAACTTATAGTAGAACCCAGAAAATAGAAGGATGATTTTCGGTATGCTGCCGGCCCTGAGGGACCGGCAGTTTTTTTATCATGCGCGAAACGCCATAGTGCTCCTGTATTGAGAATGGGTATCGGATATGGTAATATGTGATTGTGATCAGAGCGGAGGGACTTTTTTTGAAAGAATTCGAAAGGATCGGCACAGACGCGGTACTGGTGACCGACGGCGCGCTGAAGTATATAAAATTCGAAAGCCTGGACAGATACGGCGATACGCTGGTACATTTCATGAGCACCAGGCACGGCGGCGTAAGTTCCGGAGAATGCAGCACGCTTAACCTGGGGTTCAAAAGGAATGATGAGAGGAATAATGTAGTCGAGAATTTCAGGTTGATTTGCGGCGCCGTTGGGATAAAAACAGAGGGCCTGGTACTGACTGATCAGGTCCACGGAACGAAGGTGTGCCTGGTCGGTGAGAGGGACCGGGGGAAGGGCATTTTCAGGGAAAGCGACCTCAAAGGATCAGACGGCTTGATCACTGTCACGCCAGGCGTAACACTTGTCACTGTCCATGCGGACTGTGCTCCGGTTTTCCTCTTCGAACCAGGGATAAAGGCTGCCGCAATGCTGCATTCAGGATGGAAAGGGACGCTTCTGGATATAGTGACGAAAGCGCTGACAGAAATGAAAAAGCTGCCGGGTTTCGATCCCGGAAGGGTCGAAGCCGTGATCGGACCGTCGATAGGATATTGCTGTTTTGAAGTGGACGAGGACGTTTATCGCCTTTTCAGGGAAAAATACGATAATGACATGTTCTACAGCCATGTATCCGGCCTGAAATGGAAGATCGACCTCAAGGGGATAATCAGGGCAAGGATGGCTGATGCAGGGATCGATAAAGAGAATATACACGACTGCGGCTTATGCACGAAATGCCGTAATGACCTGTTCTTCTCATACAGGGGCGACAGGGGCAGGACAGGCAGTATGGCGGCTTTTAT
>JAAZKL010000052.1 GCA_012799845.1 Clostridiaceae bacterium | reverse complement strand
TGTGGTTTTAATGTGCTCCGATACTCCGGAACGTGTCCATCGAATATGCTCGCAGGAGTGTATTCCTTCATCCTTTACTCCTGGCTGCCTTCCTCCGGTACTCACTCCTGACCGCTTCTGTCCGGATCGGGTTCCTGACCGCTTCCGTCCGGACCGGGTTCCTGACCGCTTCCGTCCGGACCGGGTTCCTGGTCGCCTCCCTCCGGCGCGGATTCCTGGCCACTTCCGTCCGGACCGGGTTCCTGACAGCTTCCATCAGTTCCGCACTCTGTGATGTCTCTTTCGGGTCTGCTCACAACGATCCCTTTGCCGGATTCGTACAGATCGATTCCCTTTTCCCCGCTGACGATTTCGCCGATGATATACGCTTTCTCTCCAAGGGTGCGGAGATACGCGACCACGTCATCGGCTTCAGCCGGATCGACAGCCAGCACCATTCCGATGCCCATATTGAAAGGGTTGTAAATGCTCTCCACAGTGATTTTGCCTATTTCCTGCAGCAGCGTGAATATCGGCAGTACAGGCCATGTTCCGAAATCGATCCTGGCACGCAGCCCGTCGGGTATCATCCGCGGTATGTTTTCTATGAAGCCGCCGCCGGTGATGTTTGAGATGCCTTTTATGTTAAATTTCTCAATGACAGCCAGTATGGATTTGACATATATCCTGGTCGGCTTGAGGAGTTCCTCGCCCAGGGTCGTGTTGAGCAGTCCTATGTACTCGTTGAGTTTTTCCCTGTTCGGGTTCAGAAGCTTCCTGACAAGCGAGTAGCCGTTGCTGTGCAGTCCCGAGGATGCCAGGCCGACCAGCTTGTCGCCTTCCCTGATGCTTTTCCCGTCGATTATATTCTTCCTGTCCACAATGCCGACTGCGAAACCGGCCATATCATATTCATCCTCCTGGTAAAAGCCTGGCATTTCAGCAGTTTCGCCTCCAATGAGCGCGCAGCCGGCCATTACGCAGCCGTCGGCCACTCCTTTTACGATCTGCACCACTTTTTCGGGCCTGTTTTTGCCGAGGGCTATGTAATCCAGGAAAATCAGCGGTTCAGCTCCCGAGCATACGATATCGTTGACGCACATAGCAACGGCATCGATGCCGACAGTGTCATGCTTGTCCATCATGAACGCGATTTTCAGCTTCGTTCCGACACCGTCGGTTCCCGATACGAGCACCGGTTCCTCGTATTTGCTTTTGTCGAGTGAAAAGAGCCCGCCGAAGCCTCCTATATCGGTAAGGACCTCGGGCCTGAACGTGCGCCTGACATCATCCCTCATAAGCCTTACGGATTCGTATCCAGCCTCCACATCAACACCGGCGGATTTGTAATCGATCATCTGAAATCATCCTCCAATTTGTAACAATTTCTGCTTCGAAACAATTTCTGCTTCGAAACAATTTCTGCTTTGAAACAATTTCTGCTTTGAAACAATTTCTACTTTGAAACAATTTCTGCAATATATCTCTTGCTTAACAACATGGTTTTTATGCCTTAATATTATACCTTAATATGTGTCACGGGCGTCGCCAAATCGCTTTCAGAAGAGTGTCACTGCATTGCTTTCTTACGAACGTCGCAGCATCTTACAGTCCGTCCTCCTGGAGCTTCTTCTGCAGGTCAGCGTTCCGCTGCTCCACCTTCCTGGCCAACTCAGCCTTGTACAGCTTCATTTTTTTGCGCAGTTCAGGATGTGAGACCGACATTATCTGAACGGCCAGCAGCGCCGCGTTCGCAGCGCCGTCTATCGCAACTGTCGCAACCGGGATCCCCGCAGGCATCTGTACGATGGATAACAGCGAGTCCAGTCCGTCCAACGTTGACGATCTGATCGGGACTCCTATGACCGGCAGCGGCGTGTATGCTGCCAGAACTCCCGGAAGGTGTGCGGCTTTCCCCGCAGCAGCTATTATCACTTCGATGCCGCCGGCTTCAGCGCCGGATGCGAAACGGGCAGCCATATCCGGTGTGCGGTGGGCGGAACAGACCAATACCTCTGTCTCCACACCAAAGTCTTTCAGCGTTTTGATGCAGTCTTTCAATACAGGGTAGTCGGAATCGCTGCCCATTACCAACGCTGCTTTCGGCCTTTTCCCGAGGCATTCATTCAGGCTGTTTGCCGGCTCATTTGCCAGACCCTTCTTCATGCCCTCTTCAGCAGTTTTCGCCATAATACCGTCCTCCACGTTACTTGTTGATGTAAGTCCATATTTATTCCTGACTATATTCATACCGGTCGGTACCGGTCATCCGTCAAAGTCCATATACTCAATTATACATATTTTTCCCCTTATGTTAAAGAAGTCCGCCTGTTATGACGGACTTCATCATTGAACTCATTTTATTGTCATGATTACAGCGCCTTGATCAGGTAATCTATCAGGAAGATCACCGTAACGATGTACATGATAGGATGCACTTCTTTTGCCTTCTTGGTGAAGATCTTGGTGAGGCAGTAGAATACGAATCCTATCTGTATACCTGTCGTGATGCTGTAAGCCAAAGGCATTACGACTACTGTGAAGAATGCGGGGATCGCTTCCTGCAATTCGCCCCATGCAATCTTTCCAATGGATTCTGCCATCAGTATACCGACGATTATAAGGGCTGCTGAGGTAGCTGCCGAAGGAACCATTGCTGCAACAGGCGAGATGAAGAGCGACAGCAGGAACAGTATGCCAACTGTTGCAGATGTCAATCCGGTCTTTCCTCCTTCTGCTATACCGGCCGCACTTTCAACATATGTGGTGGTGTTGCTTGTACCAAGCAGAGCGCCGATGGATGTTGCCGTTGCGTCAGCGAACAATGCCTTGTCAAGCCTGGAAGAGAATCCTTTGCCCTGGCGGAGCGCTTCTTCGTCCAGCTGATCGAATATGCCTGTCTTCCTTCCTGTGCCGAGGAATGTTCCTATAGTATCGAACGTGTCGGCAAGGCTGAATGTCAATATGAGAGCAAGTATCTTGAACAACTGTGAAGTATCGCTGAACAGTCCTGCAATATCAAGCTTGAAGAATGTCGGCGCAAGGCTCGGAACAGCGAATGAGAAAGATTCGGGCAACTGTGTTACTCCCATCGGTATGCCTATCAGCGTAGTTGCAACGATACCGATGAGGATCGCGCCCTTGACCTTGAGGAGCATCAATACTACGATTATTACCAGCCCGATGATCGTCAGGATCGAATCGGGGCTTGTAAAGTCCACGATCGCAGGTACTACTCTGCTGAATGCACCGGCTGCGTTTGGCTCACTATCAGGCGTAAAGCTGAGGATGTGGCCGCCGATCAGACCGATATACGCGATGAACAGTCCGATACCTCCGCTGATTGCGTACTGCAGAGACTTCGGGATCGCATAGATGATCATTTTCCTGATTTTTGTGACTGTAATGATGATATTAATGATACCGCAGATGAAAACTATTGCGAGTGCCTGTTGCCATGGTATCCCCATACCGATGCACACCACGTAGGTGAACATGGCGTTGAGTCCCATGCCCGGTGCCTGCGCATATGGCACATTTGCTACGAAAGCCATTATGAACGTTGCGATGGCAGCCGCCAGGATCGTCGCTACGAATATGGCACCCCAGTCCATGCCTGTCTGGCTGAGTATGCTCGGGTTGACGAAGATGATGTAAGCCATCGTCATGAACGTGGTGACGCCTGCTACGATCTCTGTTCTGGCATTCGTACCCTGAGCCTTGAGTCCGAACAGCTTGTCCAACATAAAATTCCCCTCCCATTGAATTAAAGAGATAATTACTTAACGGACGCCTGGTGCGCCCGGTCAAGCCTGTGCAACGAAATGCCAATGTTCGTACTTCGTTTCCTAAGTAATACTGGGTTGGTACATTATGCTTACATGATCCTGTTAATGTCTGCCAAAACTGTTCAAATGACCGAGTCCTCCGGACCCTTGTATTTCAAGCACCGTACGGCGCAAATGAAGCGTGCCTGCCA
>JAAZKL010000051.1 GCA_012799845.1 Clostridiaceae bacterium | reverse complement strand
GGGGGGAGCAAGCCTGCCGATCAGCCTGCTCAGATCAAGGGTGTCGTCAATGTCGCCGCACTTAACCTGCGTGAAAAGCCGACCACATCATCGCGTAAACTGGGAACGCTTTATAAGAATGAGACTATCACGATACTCTCGGATGAGGGCAACGGATGGTACAAGATCAAAACATCCAAAGGTGCAACGGGATATGTATTTGCAATTTACGTGACAGTAAAGAAATAGTGCTTAAGCGTATACAGAAAAGCTGCGATAGCCTTGAAGCATGGCTGCCGCAGCTTTTTTCAAAATAACCATAAACTGACCGTTACGGCAGTTTCATCTTACCTAACTTTATCACAGTAGCGCCATTTGCCTAACTTTGTGACGGCGGTTTCATTTTGCCTGGCTTAGCCGCGGTTGCCT
The DNA here is from genome assembly GCA_012799845.1 of Clostridiaceae bacterium. GTDB lineage: Bacteria > Bacillota > Clostridia > Acetivibrionales > DTU013 > DTU013. The sequence continues at coordinate 6,527 of JAAZKL010000051.1, read as the reverse complement.
AATTTGCCTGACATTGTCACGGCAGTTTCATACTACCTGACATTGTGACGGCGCTTCATTTGCCTGACTTTATCACGGCAGCTTTACTTTACCTGTTTTTATGAGCTCCATGTTCCTGTCGATGAGTTCTTTTCTTATTTGTACGCATGCGTAGGATCTCAGAGGGTCTTCGGGCGTGTTGATCACATAATCCAGCATTTTTTCCACAGTGGTACGCGCCACGTGGACCCTGGTGTCTGAGGAGGCGTAGTATATCAGCAGATCTCCGTTGGACCTGGCAACAGCACCGTTGCAGAATACCACGTTTGATACGTCTCCGACCCGCTCATTGCCTTCCGGGGCGATGAGATAACCGCCGGGCTTGTGCGTTACGATTTCAGGATGCTCAAGATCAGAAAGGAAAGCATATATCACATAGCGCAGCCCTGCCGCGGTGTTCCTCACGCCATGGGCGATATGGAGCCAGCCTTTTTCTGTCTTTATAGGCGCCGGACCCTGGCCGTTCTTGACTTCCTTTATAGTGTGGTATTCTTTACAGTCTATCAACTGCTCGTCATCGATGGACGCATTTTCTATGGTGTCAGAAAGGGCCCATCCGATGCCGCCGCCGGTGCCGGTCTCGATGAAACCGTCCTGCGGCCTTGTATAGAATGCGTATTTGCCGTTTACGAACTCCGGATGCAGTACAACGTTCCGCTGCTGCGGCGATTTGGTCTTAAGGTCCGGAAGGCGTTCCAAGGTTTTCAGATCCCGGGTACGCGCTATACCGCAGGCCGCCACGGCGCTGGAAGTATCACCGGGCGGAGCGTCCGGGTCTTTCCGTTCCGTGCAGAACAGGCCGTACATCCAGCCATCTTCGTGCTTCGTGATCCTCATGTCATATACATTGACATCCGGATCGTCCGTCTCGGGCATGATGACTGGATAATCCCAGAATCTGAAGTTATCGATCCCGTTCTCACTTTCAGCCACTGCAAAGAAGGACTTCCTGTCATAGCCTTCGACCCGGGCGATAAGGTATATTTTCCCGCCCAGTTCGACCGCGCCCGGATTGAATACGCTGTTGACGCCCAGCCTTTCCATCAGCCAGGGATTCGTCTCCTCATTTAGATCATATTTCCAGAACAGCGGTATATGGTCCCTTGTCAGTACCGGATACCTGAACCTTTCATATATTCCGTTGCCCGACGGAAGCGGCTCGTTTTTTCGCGTGATGATTTCATTGTATTCGGCTGACAACTGGTCCAATCTGCTTCTAAAGTAACTGCTCATGTCCGTTTCTGCCTCCTGATCGAAATTCTGATCAAATTTTTTTCTTTATCAAGTTTTGACCTGAGAATGGTTCCTTCGGCAGACTTTCGCCATTAGCGCCGGTCTCAGCCTATACCCTGGTCATTGACTCATCTTTTGCCATTAGCGCTGGTTCAGCCTACACTCTACCCATAGACACAGCTTTCGTCAATTGTGCCGGTCTCATCTTTCTGCATTTCCACCGTCTCAGCCATCGTACTGGCCATGGACTCAGCGTTCATAATTTGCTCTGGTTCGTACTGGCCATAGACTCAGTTTTTGCATTCCGCGACTCTCCTGATGATCTCGAAACACATCCTGCTGTTGTGGTACGGGCATTTCCAGGGGCCGACCTTTTCGGCGCCTGTGATGCGGCTTCCGTCACGCGTTACTCCCCAGTGCCATTCTCCGTCTTTATGATCCACTATGTAGCTATTGATGAATTTCCATGTCTTCAGGGCTTCGTCAAGGAAAACTTCTTTTCCGGTAAGCTGCCAGGCGTTGAAGAAGCCAATGACGGCTTCAGCCTGGGGCCACCAGTCCTTGTTTTCATCCAGCTTTGTGCCGTGCATTTCATTGAATATGCCGCCAAATTTTCTGTCGACACCGTTACGAAGAACGCTTTCAGCCATGTTGACGGCTGTTTTTTCAGCTCTTTCCAGGAGTGTAGGGTCTCCCAGCACTTCGGCAGCTTCATGGATCAGCCAGCTTCCTTCGATGTCATGGCCGTATGATGTGATGTTTGCGCAGGGAGTCCAGTCCATATCGAAAAACAGCCTGAAGCTCCAGGTGCGGCTGTCGACTATACGTTCCATAACTGTTTCCAGCAGTGTCCTCAGCGTTCCTTTCAGTCTTTCAATAAGTCCCGTATATGGGCTCTCATCAAGTCTCGTATCGAGTCTCACATCAGGTCTTGTATCAAATCTCGTATCGAGTCTCGCATCAGGTCTTGTATCAAGTCTCGTATCGAGTCTCGCATCAGGTCCCATATCAAATCGCGCATTGGATATTGCATCATGCCTCGCATCATATCTCGCTTCCAGTCCTGGAGCAAGTTCCGCGTTAACTCTCTCATGTGCTTTTTCCGGCTTCAGGACCCTGAAAAGGTTAGTATAGGCCTCGAGTATGTGCAGGTGCGTGTTCATGGATTTCGGCACATTCATGTCTTTGGGGCTGAGACTCATGTCTGACAAGGGCGACCAGTCATGTGCGAGCGCTTCCAGATAGCCTCCGTGTTTCCTGTCAGCCGCGTGTTTTTCCAGCGACTCAAACAGGCTGGCCGCCAGTTCCAACGCAGAACTGTCCCCGACAGCGCGGTGGTATTCCGATAGGGCATAGATGGTGAAGGCAACGGCGTACACCTGGTTTTTCGTATCCTTCGGCCTGCCTTCGTAATCGAGCGTCCAGTATACTCCCATGTGCTCCCTGTTTATGAAGTGATCACGGATGTATTTGAAAGCACGGGATGCCATGTCGAGATATTTCTGTTCCTGATAAAATCTGTATGCTGCCGAGAATGTCCACAGTATGCGTGCATTCAGTACGGAAGACTTGTCATGCCGGGCATCTGTTATGATGTCCGTGGAAATATATCCGAAGAAGCCACCGTTTTCATTGTCTGCGGCATGCTTGCACCAGAAGTCCAGGATGTTGGACTTCAGTTCGTTTTCGACCTGATCTTTAAGTTGACTGACTGTACACGGACACATTGGCGCACCTCTGATCACATGGATTCTGCATCGCTGCCGTTACAGGAGTTCTGCATTATTGATGATTCCCATATTCTGTATTGCTTCCATAACCTGAAATCGGTATTATTGACGACTCCTGTATTCTGTATTACCGCCACAACCTGAAATCGATATTGTTAGCGTCACCTGCATTCTGTATTACCGCCACAACCTGAAATCGATAATGTTGGAGTCACCTATATTCTGCATTGCCGCCTCAACCTGAATACGATATTGCTGGTGTCACCTGTATTCTGTATTACCGCCATTATCTGAATCAGATATTTCCGCGGTTACCTGTACTCCACATTGTCGCCATATACCAGTTCGCTATTGCTTTTGATGAATTCCACCACTTCATCTGCCTGTGCGAATGCAAGGGCAACATAAGTATCCGCCGCTCCGTAGTAGATCGCGATCCTGCCTGTTTCGGCGTCATGCAGTGTTGCACAGGGGAATACCACGTTCGGGACGAAGCCAGTGGTTTCATAAGGCATTTCAGGTGTCAGCAGGTAATCGGCAGACCGGTATTTCACTATTGAAGGATTATCTCTATCGAGTATTGCCGCACCCATGCTGTAAACATAGCCGCTGCATGTCGTTGTTACTCCGTGGTAAAAGAGCAGCCATCCTACGTCCGTCTCGATGGGGACCGGGCCTGCTCCTATTTTGGTGCTCTGCCACCATCCGCTTCCGCCCCTGGACATGACGCGCCTGTGCCTGCCCCAATACCTGAGGTCAGAGCTCTCACTGATGAATATGTCGCCGAAGGGGGTGTGGCCGCTGTCGCTTGGTCTGCTGAGCAGCATGTATTTTCCGTTTATTTTTCTCGGGAAGAGGACACCGTTTCTGTTGAAAGGAGGGAATGGATTTTCAAGCCTGATGAACTCCCTGAAATCCCTGGTCATACCCAGACCGAGAGCTGCTCCTCCGAAATCGGTACACCAGATTATATAAAAGACGCCGTCGAGCTCCACAAGCCTTGGATCATAGGCGTAGTTGGGATCATACGGCTTTCCTTCTTCGTCCTTCCACCTGATCGGTTCATCTTCGATTTCCCAATGTATCGCATCGTCACTCCGACCCAGATGGAGCCTTGCTTTGCCGTCGGTCTGATCAGCCCTGAAGACTCCGATGAATCCGCTGCCAAACGGTATTACTGCACTGTTGTATACACGGCCGCAGCGTTTTGTTGGGTTGCGGTCAATTATCGGGTTTTCAGTGTATCTCCATACCACACCTTTGCAGTTGCCCGGCTTGTCCTGCCAGGGGATGTTTTTCAATGGCTTGCCGATTATACCCATGTGTACAGCCTCCTTATTGTAATATTACAGTGCGACATTTGTAATATTATAATATCAGATGACAACTTGGTAGTAAAGTTGTAATATAGTAAGGGGACACTCCTGCAGAAAAGGCGTTGGAGAAGGAGCAGAGGAGCGTCACCATTTTGGGAATGCCCGCAAGCGGGGCACTGAGGAGGTTTTATGACTGGGAAGGTTACGATGTCAACGATAGCCAGGAAGCTCGGAGTTTCAAAAAACACCGTGTCACTGGCATTGCGCGGTGTCGGCGGCATCAGTGAGAAGACCCGGAAACTGGTTGTCGAGACAGCGGCAAAGATGGGGTATAATTACAAGTCCGCAGATAAGGCTTCTGAAAGCAGGAACCTGTGTATCGTCATCCCCAAGAGTACACAGGATGCCCTTGACTTTTTCAGCAGCATACAGATGGGTATAGAGGAAGAAGCCAGGAAAAATAACATAAACAGCATCCTCCACTATTATAACGAAGCTGACGGCGAACCGCAGACCCCGATCAGCATACAGGAGGGAATGATATCGGGGATAATAACGCTGGGCAGGGTCGGCAGGAATATGGTGCTGAAGTTGAAATCAGCCGGACTGCCCATAGTTATGGTCGATCATTATTTTGACGATCTGGAGATGGATTGCATCCTGACGGACAACCACAGCGGCGGATATACGGCTGCTTTGCATCTGATCCAAAACGGGCACAGGAATATAGCGTTCTTCGGCAACATAAACGCTTCCGTCAGTTTTTACGACCGGTATATGGGCTACAGGAAAGCGCTTGAGAAATCGGGACTGCCTGAGCCCCGGCATAATAAAGCGCTTATCGAATGCTCCGAGCTTATATTGGCCGACGAATTTGCTGCGGTCCTGCGCCGGGTAGCGGCTGAAGGAGAGCTTCCGAGCGGCTTTGTCTGCTGTAATGACAAAGCGGCCATTACGCTCTGCAAGTCCCTGAAACAGCTCGGACTGGATGTCCCCGGACAAGCTTCGGTCGTGGGTTTCGATGACATAAGTGCCGCGTCCGACATCGAGCCTGAACTGACTACGATGAGGGTAAGAAGGGAATGTATGGGCAGGAAGGCGGTAAACAGGCTGATGGCCAGGCTTTCCGGAGATGGGGGTATAGCTGAGAAGCTGCTTTTGTCTGCTTCGCTGGTAGAGCGCAGCACTGTCCGGAAGCTGTGACCATGTCTGCTGCCGCATGACACAGGCGCAGTTCCATTGGAGGCGGTTCTATTACGGCATGATACAGGTGCAGTTTCATTACCGAATAATTCGTGTGTGATCAAGTTGCATACATAAAGGCGCAGTTCTATTACGGCATGATACAGGAGAAGGTCCATTACCGCATGATTCATGCGCCGTATCGTTGCCATGTGATGCAGGTGCAATCCCATTGCTGTACAATGCAGGTGCAGCGCTGGAGAAATCGAGGGAAACAGGTTAAAATTTTCTTATTGAAAATGTGTTATAATATGACTGCCGGCATTTATCCGGATGCCTGCAGTTTTATGTTGCCGGGGGGGTTGCATTGAGGGCTATAAGGCAAGCAAAAGTGATTTCCAGGGTAAGGAGAAAGACCAGCACGAAAAAAATCATTTTTATCCTGTTGGCTGTATTTGTCCTGCAATTTCTGGCAGTCATGGGAGTGATCGTGTTTAGCGGCATCCCTGATCCCGAAGTACGGACCGAGTATCTGATCATATTGGGCGCGGAACTGTATGGCGAGACTCCGTCTGAAGCACTGTACCAGAGGCTCGAAACAGGTGCCGCGTACCTGAAAAAACATCCGGAAACCATTGCCATTGTTTCCGGAGGGCAGGGCAGAGGTGAAAAGATCACGGAAGCGGAGGCTATGTACCGCTACCTTGTCGGGAAGGGCATCGATGAGAGCAGGATCATAAAGGAAACCAAATCCAAAAGCACAATGGAGAACTTCAGGTTTTCCAAAAAGTTGATCGAGCAGCAGAAAGGCAGCTTTACAGGCGAGATCACTTTTGTGGCCAGCAAATATCACATATTCCGTTCCAGGCTGCTGGCAAAAAGAAATGGCATCAAAGCCCGCGCACTTGCCGCGCAATCGTCTGGCATACCGGTATCAAAGTATTTCAGGGAATACCTGGCATTCTATAAATCGCTTTTATTTGACAGATAACGTTTTACATCTTCAGGCATATTGCTTACAGGCCGG
>JAAZKL010000008.1 GCA_012799845.1 Clostridiaceae bacterium | reverse complement strand
TGTTTATTTTTCAAGGTCCATGTGTCCGCCACGCAGCCCGCTGAAGGCTTTGTGCGGGTACCGCTCTCATCGGAGCGGCTTTTCTATACTACCACGCTGCGTTCGTTTTGTCAACTACCTTTTTTATAACTTCTTTTTCCATTCGGTTACTTACTGAAGGCAGTTGCCTGACTGTCGCTCAACACGTTGAAACACCGGTTGAAGCGCCGTCTGTCCGCGGCAGCTTTTGTATTATAGCACCGCCTATGGACATATGTCAAGAATGTTTTTCAGCGACTATATCAGCGACCAGGAACCCAGCAGCCCAGCAGGCGGCCACCAGGTTTGCCTCCTTCAGTTGACCTAAGGTTGATCTCCAGGTTGATCTCCAGGTTGACCCTTGGGTTGAACAGGTTTGGACAAATATTGCAGTTATGTGTATTTTGATTTTCATAAATATCGTTTTAGCCAGTCAATAATGCAGTTAAGCCCGATTTATGTAAAGCAAATCCCATAAAATATTGAAAATTTACAAAATTACCCACACACAGCTTGAATATTTGTCCATGTTGATGTAATATATTAGTATGAAAGGTTATATAAGCCATATTTCTGCCGCATTAGAGTGGAATATACCGTGTATCGATGCTGTTTTAGGTAATAAGATTGCAGAGGCAAACGTGACTCACATTACGGTTTCCTCTTATAATGAAAGGCACCGCGTAAAAAATAAGATAATACATTCAAACAAAATCCCTCTTCCGAGCGGTGCTATAACCGTCCGAAACGGAAAAACGCTGGCATCACCGGAGTTGTTGTTCCTGGAACTTGCGCGGGAATTGAGCATCCACCAGCTCATTCTGCTCGGTCTCCAGCTCTGTTCGTATTCACCGGGAAATCCTTCCGAAGCTGTTACGACATCACGTAAACTCAACAGGTTTCTGGTGAAGGCGGTCGGACATCACGGACGCCGAAAAGCCTTGCTTGCTATGAGGTATGTTGCCGATGGTTCCGGATCGATTATGGAATCGCTTGCCTATATGATGCTGGTGCTGCCTCATACATTGGGAGGATACGGACTTGGCGGCGCAGCCTTCAATTATGAAATAAGTCTCAGGGATGGAGCCAGGAGACGTCTTGGGCAAAACCGCTGTTTTGTGGATTTGTATTATAAGCAGGCAAAAGTGGGAGTTGAATATGAGAGCTTTAGGCATCACAACAGCCCGTCGGAACAGGGCAGAGATTCCATACGATCGGCAATCCTTGAAAATCAGGGTGTAAAAATGATGCATTTAAGTACCATACAATTGTATGACACTGATGCCTTCAGGGACTTTGCTGCAAACCTTTCAAGACGCCTTAACAAGCGAATCTATATTCGTGCAAAAAAGTTCGACGAGATGCATGCTCTTCTGAGGACACTGCTGCCGAACTCAGCTGAGCAGTAAAAACCGAAAAGTAAAGGCTGGATAAAACACAGGTGCGTACACAGCAGTTGATCATCCATATTCAGCGCATGGGACACAAAAGAGTCCCGCTTTCCTACTGATAAACAAGTCCAGCCTTCCTTTTAATAAATAAGTCCGGCCTTCCTTCTAATAATATAATGAAGGAATAAAAGCCGGACTTATCTGACTCAATCGTTCTGCCAATCCAGTATTCTGCTTTTGCCCCTGTTTCAGGCCGGTGAATCATAGCAAATCATCATACTGCAGAAGCCCATCATACCACTAAAAACCATCATTCTGCAGAAAACTATCATACTGCTGAAGCCCATCATTCTGCAAAAGGCTTCCAAGCTGTTACATCGCAGGTGAAATCGCGTTCACAGCCGCTTCCGCCGCTGTAGCCGCATCGGGAGTGTAGATATCGGCGCCGATTTGCTTGCAGAATGAATCTGTAACCGGAGCGCCGCCGATCATGATCTTTACCTTATCCCTTATGCCGGCCCTGACGATCTCATCGACAACTGTCTTGATCTCAGGCATGGTAGTTGTCAGCAGCGCCGAGCAGGCTACTATATCTGCATTTGCTTCCATAACCGCTTCAACGAATTTCTCGGCAGGGACATCCACACCCAGGTCGATGACTTCCAGGCCTTTGCCTTCCATCATCATCCTGACAAGGTTTTTCCCGATATCATGCAGGTCTCCCCTGACAGTTCCGATAACGACCTTGCCTTTAGCCTTGACGCCGCTGGAAACGAGCAGCGGCTGAAGCACCTCGGTGCCAGCCTTCATGGCCCTGGCTGCTATCAGTACCTGTGGCACATATACTTCATTTTTTTTGAACTTCTCACCGATAACGGACATGCCTTCGAGAAGCCCTTGCTCAAGTATCGTCTTCGCGTCGATACCTTCCTCTACAGCTTTCTCCACCAGCTCCTTTACGGCCTTGGCCCTGCCCTGCTGCAGGTTCTGTGATATTTCAGCTAAAATACTCATTCAACGCACCTCTCCCGGGACTCCAGTCCCTTTTTTATATTGAATTTGCAATCCTTATCTGTCCTTTTCTTTCCCTGTATTTGCCGGGGCTTGTGCCCACATGGCTCCTGAACACCCTCGTGAAGTAGCTTTGATCCTCATAGCCCACCAGGTTCGCCACATCCGCCAGCGGGATGTCGTTGTCCATCAGCAGCTTTTTACTCATCTCGATCCTGATCCTGTTCAGATATGCATTGAAATTACATTTCATCTCCTGCTTGAACACTGAGCAGAAATACGACGGACTGAGCTGTACATGGCCGGCTACGTCTTCCAGCAATATTTTCTTCATATAATACCTTTTGATATAGTCGATCGCCTTATAAATAACATCAATATGCTTTACGTCCTTCAGATCGAAAACACAGTCGGTGAATCTGGTCATTATGCCTGACAGCCAGTATGTCAGTTCATCGACTGTCGTGAACTCGTTTATCTGGGACAGGTACTTGTAGTTGAGGCCGAATATCTGCTCCACGTCGGCCCC
>JAAZKL010000050.1 GCA_012799845.1 Clostridiaceae bacterium | reverse complement strand
TGTGCTTTTGCGTGCTTCAGGCGCAATCATGTCTTGCGTTAGTGCGCGAGCAAGTGCAATCAACCTGCGCAGCGCCGGTTGCTTACGCGCCGAATCTATGCGATAAGTTATCAAATCCATGTCGCTGAACACATCGGCAAATTCCGGGTTGCGTTTTAATGTGATGAGTTCCTTATGCGATCCGGTTTCGGCAGGAACAATCGCCTCACTGTCTTGTAAGGCCTGCTCCACCAATTCAACTGTCTTTTCATCAAAATACGGCAAAAACAAACCAACATTGTTCAGTTCGGCATCAGAGTCCTCTCTGTGGGCAAGCGGAGTACGTATCATACGTCCAAGCAATTGAGCGATATAAGTATAGTCACTGGCATGGCGGAATGACATCATTGTTTCGGCACGCGGGCAATCCCATCCGGTGGATAAATTCATCTTAAAAAAGACGACCTTTATATTTTCATCTTCCTCAATTCGGGATGCATCCACTTTGCGGATATCCAACCCATGCCTTTTTATGATTTCATGCCTGTCAAATGTATGAACAACTTCTCCGGATTGCAGTTTGCGTCCGAGGGATTCCTCCAGAACGGCTATACAGGAATCCAAATCCGTTTGCGTAATTTCGCGCTCGTTTCCGTCCTCAACCTGAACAACAAAAATAGGACGGACAGGCTTCTTGATTTCCTCGCGATCACAGTAAGCATCCCATCGTTCACACTTTTTCTTCCAGTTGGCAACAGCCTCCTTGAACATTGTCATATCGGCGCCAATTGCAATATCGGGGAAATGGATAATAATCCGATCCTTCAGCAAACCTGACTTCCGCACTTCTTCCGGAGGAACAACTACCTTTTGTATGGTAGATGTCGTATCAGCCACAAGTTTCTGGAACCGTTGCGGCGTTGCGGTTACTCCGATAACAAGCGGCATAATGGGCAGCCCATCTTCCTTACTGCCCTTGATGAATTTTTGCATAATGGATTGCGCCTTATCCTCGGCTTGTACGGATGTAAAGGTACCCCTATGTGCCTCATCAATTACGACATAGAAGGATTTCGGCTGACGCCTTGCGGTGTTTGCAAGCGTTTCCCAAATCGTATACTCACGCAGATTGGATTTCTGGGTAAGTAGCTTGTCCGAGCCGAGCTTTTGTGTGTTTAAAAAATAAATACCGCCGGGAGCGAAATACTCTGCGTCAAAAGTTGAGTCAATAACACGAATATCCCGCGCACGAAACTTATCGGACTTGCTTTCGATTTTCAGCCGAGTCTGCTCATTAAGTTCCGGCATATCCGAAAGCCAAACAAAAACAGAGTCCGGTTCCGCTACGCCGTATGCATGACCGAAAATAATATCTTCAAATAATGCAGTCATGATGATAGTTTTGCCTGCGCCTGTAGGAGCAGTGAATGAGATAACCTGCGGATCCTTTTCGCTCCAATAGGCATGAGCTTTCTGTATCTTTTCGTGCAATTCGGCAAGTGCCGTTTCTTGAAATGGAAATAATGTCGCTCTCATAGGTTATTCCTCCTGCTCCCGATTACAAAGTTATCGATATAGTCTCGGTATAACTGATAGGTCCGTTTTATTCCTATACCATCCGACATTTCCCTAAACGCTTCTTCGGAGTTCGTGACGAAATAGACCGTGCCAATGCTATCTGCCTCCTGCAAGGCCTCGGTAAATTTTCCGTAGCAGTCTTCATCCAGGAGAACCGCAAAAGAATTCTGTGGCAGAATCAGCATATCCGGCAGTTCCTCGCCGTCCAATTCGGGCCGTTTGCCAATGGTGCCGGCTTTCAGCCACAGCAGGGGAAGTATCTCGATAAATTGCTGTCCGAGCGATACGCTGTTTTTATCAAGAAAGCCTAATTTGAAATACTCCACGTTGGTGGCGAAGCCTTCGCTCATCGGGCGCTTTAGCGGTTCTGTCACCGTAATTGTGCCAAGAAGATCCACAACCCTTTGTTTAATCCGGTTATATGTTTTGCTGTCTTTCGCAACAATGTAGAAATCGGTAATATGTTCCTGATCTTCAAGAGCGGCCAGCCATTCATCAGCGGCCTCCGGATCGAACAACACCGAAACCTTATGCTTCTCCGACACAATGAAACGGCTGTCAGCTTTCACAAGCGACTGCGGCAGCTTGTCCTTTCCAATAAGTGCCACTATTTGCTTTTTGCCAGCAGGTACAAGCGCAGCAGGATTTTCAACAAAGCCAAGCTGATAGAAAGAACGGTTCACTTCTTTGGTTGTTGTTTGGTTTGTGAAATATTCGCCAGAAAGCACCGTACCGTCCGCACGTCTGCCAAGAATACTGTACTCCGTGCGCGGCCAAGTCACCGAGCGGCAAATGCCATGCTTTTCCCATTCGGGATCGCCCGGCTGATAGCCTGCAGCTTTTAGTTCTTTCGCTTCGGCCTCGGAAACTTCATTATTTGTAACAAGGA